>JBCAWW010000702.1:0-3653 GCA_038534415.1 Bacteroidota bacterium
TGTCGACATATTGACCGTTGTCGTTGCGCAAGAGTTTGTCGCCTGAAAGCGGGTCTCTTTGGTCGCGCTGCTTGATGTCTCCCACCGTTTCGGAAGGCCGAATGCTGTGATTGAGTTGAAACATATCCAGATCACCATCTCTATCATAGTCAAAAAAGACTGCCTGAGTAGAGAAGCCTACGAGGTCGAGATTGTATTCGGCTGCCGCTTCGCGGAACGTCAAGTCGCCTTGATTGATATAGAGTAGGTTGTGCCCCTTTTTGTCGAGATAATCTCCTAGTTGTGAGACATAAATATCAGGCCAGCCATCTTGATTGACATCTGCAATGCTGACCCCTGTGCTCCAACTATCAGCTGGACCTTCGATACCTGCTTGGGAAGATATATCCGCAAAGCGGAAGGCTCCCTCATTGCGGTAGAGTCGGTTGGGCAATTGGTTGGCGGTAAAAAATATGTCAGGCAGGCTATCTCGATCAAAATCGGCGATAGCTACGCCTCCGCCATTGTAATAGTAGAGATAGTTGAGGATGTTAAAGGTTTCGGTATCGCTGAGCTGATTGCTAAAGTCAATACCACTATAGCTCGCAGGCATTAGGAGCATTTTCCCTGCTTGGGTGGGCGGAGCGGATGCCTCGCATCCCCCAAGCAGGGCCAAAGTGATCCAAAATATGTAGATAAAGCTCTTGAAGTGCATGCTTTTGCCGCTATTTGAGGCGTAAAGCTACACTTTTGCAATTATATCTGCACTTCCAATCCCAATAAGAGCTGTCTGCCACTCGCTATCGGATTGAAGCTGGCTTGTGTATAGCGAGCCGCCATTTGATCAAATTCTTGTTGATTGCCATCAGTCCATTGGAGGAGATTGTTGCCTTGCAAAGAGCATTTTACCGCTTTTACCTTGTGGGGTAAGCGCCCAGTAGGCATCTTCCACGCAAGACGCGTTTCTTGCAGTCTGAGACCATTTGCCAAACTAGCGCTCGCTCCGTTTTGTAGCCATGCCCAGGCATTGAGGCTAAGCGACCATGCTTCATATTGGACTATTTGGAAACTACTAATCGTGCCCTTGGGCAGAGGCAGTTCATTGACCAGCGCAGAGGGATGCCCGCCAGCTGAGCCACTACGGCTATTTGCTGCCGTAGTGGGATCGAAGGGATCTATCATACTCTGGTTGTAACTATAGGAGGTATAATTGTAGATTGAGAAACCAGATCCACCGAAGCTATGTCTAGCTCTAAGGCCGATGGAACCACCGATTTGGGTTTGGTTGCCTTGCCCGTCCCACTGCAACCAGCAAAGGTCCACGGCCTGGCGTTCCGCGAAGCGGTTGGCATGCAAACGCCCCTCCAATCGTAGTTTGCCATTTTCGATGAGTTCCCAAGTAGTTGTCAATGAATTGAGCCAGGCGCGGTTTTGATTGAGAAAAAGTGCTGCTGTCTCATAGCGAAAGGACATACGAGAAGGAGCGCAGTGATTTTCCCTACGACCGATAGATGCGCTGATTATAGTGGCGCCAAAGCCTTGGGTTTCTTGAGATGAGAAGTACTGTTCTTGCCGGATACCCGCTTTGAGGGCCATCTCTTTTGGTAGTCGGTAGGTGGCACCTCCGGTGAACGCATGGCCTTGCTGCTCTTGGCTTTGCTGGAAGTCGTATTGGGCATCAAAGCTAAATTTGGACCAATTGGGATTGGCGTAATCTACTGAGGCGCGAAGCGCATGAAACTGCCTCAAACTGTCTAGCTGATGACTCAGCTGAGAGAGCTGATCTACTTGGAAGCTGAGACGCTCATTGATATTTCCGGATAACTTTTGGCTAATGATTGCGAGATGATGAGTCGATTCTCCTGTTTTGGGACCTTGATTTTGGATGCTACCGCTGAGCAGATTGCTTTGCCAATTGATTTTATCTAGGGATAGATTAATATTCATCTTGGCGGCATACATCTGCCATTGGGATTCGGATTGGTAGTTAGGGCGACTCAAATAATCGAGCCCTCCTCGGATTTTGAACTTATGTTCATGCTTACCTTTTCTGAATTGAATATGATGTTCTTGATGGGACAAATTGGTTTCGCCATTGGCAAAGCCCAGGCCAGCAAGGCTTTGATAGCGAATATTGGGCTCATAAGCGTTGATATAGCCATTGCCAAAAGATAGATTGCCCCCTATACTTTGACTTCCCTGTGTTAAGATCGACTCATTAGGACTTTGACTAATCAGGTGCTGCTGATCTGACTCCCAGAGGAACAGAAATAGATCTGAGGCCTTTTGGTCCAAGGGCATGCCATTAAAACTCAGATTGGCTTGGCTCCCCAAAGGCGCCTGGTTGAAGCGTGGCAGGATATCGTCACCTTGGCGTGTGATGTTGAGTTGGGGATTGTTACCGTTTAGAATGCTGGGATCAGACATGAAGTTTTCTTCTATTCGCATAGAGGCGATAGAGCGCGCACAGTTACAGCATCTACCAAACCCACAAACAATATCCGTGATATTATATTTAGGGCGATAGCCAATAATTTCAATAGCCTCCATGTCTATGGCTTGTGTTTCCAATTCTACAGCTAGGCGGTTTGTTTGAGGATCAAAGTCGATGATCTGCGAGACAGCTCCCAGCAAGGAAACTGATAATTTGCCTGTCGCATTTGGGCTGCTCAGACTGAAATAACCGTTGGCATCGCTGTATGTACCAATTTCAGTACCTACCAGGATGATCTTAGCCCCAATGGCGTCTTCGCCATCTATGCTAATCGTTCCCCGAAGCGTGAATTCACTTTGTCCCCAAACGATAGAACAAAGGAGCAATAATATGAAAGTAGCTAAGGTAGTTTTCATGATGTTTGGCTAAAAGAGTGAGATTTCCATTCCCAATAAAAGGCTGGGATTTTGAGCGAAAGCAGGACTAGCAGCCTGATAAGGTAGTTGAGCGAAAAGCTCTTGCTCAGAAAACTGCAATAGGTTTTGCCCGTGTAAATAGAGGCGGCATTGATTGAATTTGGATCTGGAATCAAATTGATGGCCCCAGGAGAGCTGTACTTCTTGGAGGGATATGCCATTGCCGATTTGGGCGGATTCGTTTTGGAGCCAGCCCCAAAGATTGAAATTGAAACGCCAGTTTTGCCAGTTCATCTCCTGCCCAAGGGCTAGAACTGAGCTCGGCATGACTTGAGGCATTTGGAAGGCGAGGCCATTGCCACCTAAATAGGCTTGTCTGGCCTGAAAGGGAACCGAATAAGGATTGAACTGCGTTTGATTATAGTTATAGGAGGCCCAATAACGAATGCTAGCCTCAGAAAACAGGTAGTTGGAACCACTTATCTGGACAGAGCCGCCCAATGATTTTTGCTGACCCAGCTGTTGCCAGTGCATCCATCCAAGATCGATTGCTTCGGCGTTTGAAAAACGGTTGTAGGTCAGTTGAGCCTTGATCGTCTGATTGTGGAGAGGAATCTTGAACGCTAAAGTATTGAGCCAAGCGGTGTTTTGACTTATGTCTAGGCGGCTACTGGCGAGACTGACTTGGGCGCGGCTAGGGGCACAACCAATGTCTGGGGCTTTGAAGATGAGTTCTCCGCCATAACTATTGGCTTGTAAATCTGGCCTTAAAGGCGTACTGATATGCTCTTGGCGCGCTTGAGCTTTGAAAATCAGATAGTGAA
>JBCAWW010000703.1:0-3651 GCA_038534415.1 Bacteroidota bacterium
AAGTGTTTAGGGGATAGGTCAAAATGTTGATAAAAATGGGACTTACATCCGTACTGCCGCCTTGAAAAATTAACTGTCCATCAAGGTTTACATCAGCGTTTAGATAACCACTAATGACATAGTTACGAGCAAATGTGTTGTTGCCCGGAGCACTCAAAACACCCAAAAATATTTCAGTTGGATCATTGCCTACTCCTTGAAAGATCAATTGCCCATCGCCATTGCTATCGCCAGCCCAAAGGCCAAATTCTCCTGTTGGAAGTGTTTTCTGGGCATGCGTACCATGTGTAGCCTCGGAACGAAAATCAATATGTGTATTGCTTTGACTCAAATAACTAGCGCTGGCGGTCATCACTCCTAAGTGGTTACGATGGCCTAAGGAGACAAAATAGTATCCTGCTTTTATCGGTAAATACAGAGTAGTATCGCCATACAGATTGAGCAGGCTCCCGTCTCTAGCGACTAAAAGCGGCTCTTGCCAAAGTACTTGAGCAGAATCAGAAGAAGAGCGAAGTTCCAGCATCACCCAATCGACCACCGCTCTGGGGCCAACCACTGCTAAAACATGGTCTGCGACGGAGCGTTCCCCGATGTAGGGGTCCAACAAAGGAAGCCAATCTCCTTGTCGAAGATCGTCTCTCATCAAAGCATCACTGGCTTCCCAAGCTCCAGAAAGAATCGCCTTGGCAGATATTTGCACATACTCCTGAATGCCTAAACTGATATAGACATCTTGCCCAAAATCTAGGCCATAGACCTCCAATATCCCCTCGCTAAGGTGCATGCTATCGCCGGTCCAAATCTGCGCATCAGAAAAATTGCTATCCGTAGCTACCAACAACTGCCAAGCAGCAAGCTCATTGATCGGACCATTGGAAGCATTTAGGTCAAAGCTTAGTTTTACGCTGCTATTGAGTTGATAGGCTTGCAAAGACCAAGTGCGAGCGAGTCGTTTACTGATCCCTGCGGGAACGTCTAGTTTGGCCTGACTAGTATCTACACTGGCGCCATTGGTACTCCAAAGTAGGTAAGCCCCTTGATCGAGGGGGTTTTCTGCGCTAATCCTGAGCAAACTGGTACTATCAATATTTTGACTACTCAGTTGCGCTAGACACATGCGGTCGTCTTTGCCAATCCCTCCTTGATTTAAGCTCCAAGGTGCATCTAACAATTGAGGATTCGCAACACTAATTCCGTATTTCAAGCTAAGGTAGCTTTCCACCCCTGCTATTTCCTGATCGCTTAGTACTTTGGGAAAGATTAAGAGTTCAGCCAAGCTGCCTTCCCAATACTGCTCCAATCCACTAGCTTGACAATTGTAGGCTGTACCGCCCAAACCGCTTGGAATCGCATTTTGGTTGCTAATGACCAATTTGTCCAAGCGAGTGCCATCTTCCCGACTCGCCACGCTCAGGGTATGTTCGCCGGCACTGAGGGCCCAAACCACAGCTTGATTGCCATTGAGTTGATCGTGCACTTGGTCCCAAACATAGCTACTGCTACGCTCGATGCTATTCCATTTGGCCCAACTGCCATTGTCTATCCTTACCCAAAATGAATCGTCATTACCATTTGGGGCCCGAACCAGACCGTAGACCCGATAGTTGCCCGCCTTGCTCAACCTGAAGTGATAGTCAACCTGCTTGCTAGTATCGCCGGGACTGTTATAATCATTATTTCCGGGCTGGATTTCTAGATAGCCGCCATTAGAAGTACTTGCATCAGTTAAGGCTTGAAACTTACTTCCTCTCTGCCCGCATTCAGCTTCAAACCAAATGATGGTATCAGCCGCTTGACCTTGGCTACGGCCCAAAAACACCGAATCTGCGGTCTCTAAGGGATCTTTTAGCTTCAAGCTGCCGACAAGCTCACCATTGACTCTCGTTTTGATACTTTGAGCAGGAATATACTGATAGCTTGTAATGATGGGCGCTGTGTCCCAAGCTTTAGCATTTATTTTTTGCTGATCAGGATAGACCAAATACCCTTCTTCATCATAGCCGATTGCAAAACCTCCTTCACTGCTGCTCAGAACGCTTCCCCCTTGCCCAGCAGCATTGGCTTGCAAGGCAATGATGGTACAGCTGTCATTCAGCAAACTGCTCGCATTGGCAAGGTGATAATATTGGTTTTGTCCATCGAAATTGAGCCAATCGTTATGGTTGATGGTATCGGATGAGTAGGAAGCTTGAGTGTTGGCGTCTAGGGCAATAGCATGTCGATTATTCCCGCTTTGATCGTCCCATTGGGGAACGCTCATCCCATTGCCCAGCATCTGATTGGCTTTATACCATAAGGCCGGAGGACTCACGCTCAACCATGGCAAACAATCCACTTGATTGGGCGCGCCCGGCGAAGTGGAGGAAATCCCCCAGTTTTGGCCAAGCGAATTGTCGAGAGTTAGATCCAGCAAAGCGATGGTCATAGTTTGATCGCCAGGAAGCGCTTCTGGCCAGGGAAACTGATTGTCATACCCTAAGGAATCTATCAAACATCTGCTATCAGAATAAAGTAGTAGGCGCTCTCCTCCATTATTGAAATTGAGCTGACTACTGCCGATGATCCCGCTGCTAAACGCAGGAAACTGAGCTTGAAAGGCACTCAAATCTTCAGCTACTACGAGATAGCCATTTGCACTTATAGAGGCCCCTGCGGGGAACGTATAGACGCTATCTTCGTCTAGCAGCAACCAGCCACTCAAGTCGACGGTCTGAGCAGTAGGGTTATAGAGTTCTAGCCAATTGCCAGCATCAGCCGCAGAGTTCGAGCGGTATGAAATCTCACTAATCAATATAGCAGCAGGATTGGAGCCGCAAGGATCGGGAATCTGATTGGCCATGCCGGGGGTTCCGGTCAGTGCACCTCCCCAAATAGAGGGTGCCCAGCTACCCGCCAAGGAATTATCTAAATCAGGGGACATGAGCGCCAGCGTAGGCCCTTGGCCATCTGCTTCAACCGGCCAAGGGGGAGAATCATTGTAGCGAAGCTCGTCGATGAGGCAGCGATTTTGATTGAGAAGCACAATGCGCTCGCCATCACCGCTAAAACCAAAGTTCCAGCCTCCCAACCCATTAATAGCGTAAGGAAAAATTACACCAAATCTAAACAGGTCTTGAGCCACCACCATATAGCCGTCCGGCGGAATCATGATGCTAGCCGGAAATTGATAATAAGCATCACCATCATGGATTTCCCATCCACTAAGATCCACAGGCGAAAGACTTGGATTATGCAATTCGATCCAATCGCCCGCATCTGCTGCGGGATGAGAACGATAATTAACTTCGTTGATCAGGATACTCGTCTCTGCCGGACCAAGATCACAATCGGCAAGATTGGGCGCGCCGGGGGTACCCCCAAAGTTGGCAGAGGCACTCCAGTTTTGGGGCAGATAATTGTTGAGACTATCATTGAGAAGCGAGAGGCTAAATCCCTCGCCATCAGGGGTTTCAGGCCAAGGGCTTTGATTGTCCATTGGTACAACATCTAGCACGCAACAATCGTCTGCTAGCAGGCTGATTGTCTCCCCTTTTCCGCTAAGATTAAAATCCAAGGGTCCCAAGAGATTGCTTACTTGAGGATGATACAGACGAAATTTCAGGGTATCACTAGCGACAAGCAAATAATCTTGGGCAGGAATAAGCGTTCCCG
>JBCAWW010000704.1:0-3648 GCA_038534415.1 Bacteroidota bacterium
ATTGATGCCTACCATGCGCTTAGGGGAGGCAGACAAAGCTTATGCCGTCATCGGCGCAGTACCGGTCGAGGCCGAGGGGATTACCTATATCTATGGAAGGCAGTCTTGCGATACCCGCAGTATGGAGGCAGGTGATCTAGACGTTGGCAATGCCAAGTTTGGGGGGCAAGAAGCCATGGTATTGTTGGACAATGTGTTTATCCCTTGGGAGTATGTTTTTATGGATGGGGAGCATGAATTTGCCTCCATGCTAGTCGAACGCTTTACCGCCTATCACCGTCGCTCTTATGTCTGTAAAAGTGGCCTAGGAGATGTATTGATCGGAGCGGCAGCGACGATTGCGGATTTCAACGGTGTGGAACGCGCCTCTCACATCAAAGACAAATTGGTGGAGATGACTCATCTCAATGAAACCATCTACGGTACAGGGATCGCCGCATCTCTACAAGGCTATCCGACCAAGTCGGGGGCTTATCTCTGCGATGATATGCTTGCCAATGTTTGCAAACACCATGTAACCAAAATGCCTTATGAGATCAGCAGACTTGCTCAGGATTTGGCTGGTGGCTTGGTAGTAACCTTGCCCTCCGAGCAGGAATTGCGGCATCCAGATATTGGTCCCTTGATGAAAAAATACCTCAAAGGCAAAGCGACCATCTCTGCTGAAGATCGCATGCGGATACTGCGCCTAATCGAAAATATGACCCTCGGACGCAATGCTGTCGGTTATCTCACCGAAAGCATGCATGGGGCCGGCTCTCCCCAAGCGCAGCGCATCCAAATCGGCCGCGCCATGCAATTGGACTACAAAAAACAGCTCGCCAAAGTATTGGCAGGCATCGCAAAGGCAGAAGAGCGCGAGGCCTTTGCAATCGAATTGGACACTTATTTTGCTCGGGTTTTTGAGGTTAAATGATCCCTAGATAACCCACAACAGAACTATATACTTTATGACTACTTATTACAAAATGCTGCTAGGGGCTTGTATAGCCCTCTGCTTAGTTTTCAATCTACGGGCCCAATCTCCCACGCTTGAAATGGCCTCGCCAGAAAGTGTTCATCTCTCCCCTACCCAACTCGCCAATATCGACGCTCTCTTCGCCGAATATATCGAGCAAGGCTTTATCCCCGGTGGAGTAGTCATGATTGGGCGCAAGGGCAAAATTGCCTACTACAAGCACTTTGGCTACAGCAATATCAAAAAGGAGACCCCCTACAATAATGATGATATTTTTCGGATCGCCTCCATGACCAAGGCCCTCACAACCACAGCGGTCCTTAAGCTATTTGAGCAAGGCAAATTTCTACTTGACGATCCTATTGCGGATTATATTCCCGCCTTTGCTGATACCAAAGTGATGAGCGCCTTTGATGAAAAGGACGGTAGCTATGAAACTGAGGATCTAGAAACGCCTATTACGATCCGTCACCTTTTGACACACACCTCGGGGATTCCCTATCCTTTTAACGATCCAGCCAAAAGCATCTATAAGCAAGGAGATGCAGATAAGTTTGGTTTGAGCCATAAAGAGGCTAGCACAGCAGAAATGGTCAATAAAATCGCGGCCTTACCCCTCATGCACCAACCGGGTGAAAAATGGACCTATGGGCATAGCGTAGATGTATTGGGCTACTTTGTTGAAGTCATCTCTGGCCAAACCCTAGGAGCGTATTTGAACGAACATGTGTTCGAGCCCTTGGGCATGAAAGACACCTACTTTTATCTACCAGAAGATAAGCAAGAGCGCCTAGTGCCTGTCTATGGCGAATTTGAAAAGGCGGGCCTCCGTAAAATGCCCGATCTCCTTTACAATTACCCAAGCTTTGGCCGTGATGATCATTTCGCTGGAGGGGGAGGCTTATCCTCAACCGCAATGGATTATGGCATCTTTTGCCAAATGATGCTCAATATGGGCGAATACAACGGTAAGCGAATCCTCAGTCGTAAAACCATCGAATTGATGACAACGGATCAATTGGCGCTAATGGGGATCGACACCCAAAATATTTTAGGGGGAAATGGTACTTCCTTTTGCTTAGGCTTTGCCTTGACGACTGAGCGCAAGCTGGCGAGCGAACATGGCTCCGTCGGGAGCTTTAATTGGGGCGGCATCTTCAATACCAAATATTGGATCGATCCAGAGGAAGAGATGTTTATGGTAGCCATGACTCAAATGCTTCCTTTTTACCACCAAGAATTCTGGCAAAAGCTCAATACCATCATTTACTCCTCGGTAACGGACTAATCATTGGGCGTTTCGTAGACACGGAGCGTTCGGCAGAGCCGGTGTCCCTCGCTCTCCCAACTGCCCCGAAATCCCTGCGGCAACACAAACCAGTCGCCCGCAAAAAAAGTCTGACTTTGCCCATCTGTAGCAGTAAGGGTGAGCTTTCCAGCCAAAACGCCAACCAATTGTTCCGGCAATGGGTTGGCGATTTTGCGTATTTGGGGGCTTTCGGCTTCGATGCTCACACTCAACTCTATCCCACTAGCCAGCACATCATGGTAGCGTTCGGCGCCGCCGCTAGAATCGACCTTCGTCAATCCAAAACCAGAGAGTTTTGTTTGGTCCAAGGCCTCTGGCAGGCGCCCGGTCAATTGCTCAGTAGAGTCGGCCCGTCGAGTCGTAATCACCGACAATTCATAGTAATAATCACCCTGCGTTTCCCAAGCACCTGTATAGCCACGATGCGCAAAAAAATAGTCCCCCCTTTCAAAAACCCGCTCTGAGGCATGGTGAGGGCTGATTCTTGCGCGACCATTGAGGACGTAAAGAAATTCGTCTATGCCAAAATTGTCCATCTCTCCCGGCCAAGTCTCACTCGAAACGATGTAAACACTGATCTTCGGACCACGATAAAGGTTTTTTTGAAAAAATTGGCGCTCGGGCTCATTGGGATTGCTAATGGGTTTTAGGTCATCCCCTGACAAAGTCGATTTGTCCAACAATAAAGGTCGGATCACGGCTTCATTATCGTTTTGGGCTGAAAGGGCTGTTATTATGCCCAGCCAAAATATCAGGCAAAGGTTTAGACTCAGTTTTGACATGCTATTGAAGTTAGATTTATGGAATTTGCACATAAACGCCAAAAGCTCAGTAGTTCAAATTTGCCAGATTTTTATTATTCCCTGCTTCGCAGAACGCTTATCTCTGAGCCGCAATCAAATAAACACTCCTCCATTTAGGGCTGAGCTAATCTTCCATCATATTGAGCTATTTCTCCCATTTATCAAGCTTTCAATTCTTCAACTTTGTATCAGAAGCTCGCTAACAAACTGAATGCAAGCTCATTAGAAGAATTAAAATTTTAACTGATAAAAAATTATGAAAGCTTTTTTCATCACCGCCATCGCCATGTTTAGCCTAGCTCTTACCCTCACCTCTGCCCAAGCTCAAGAAAATGGAAAATTGATTGTAAACGTATCCGTAGACATAGACGCTCCAGCGGCCGAAGTATGGGAAGTAATCGGCAAGCAGTTTGCCGAAATTGAAAAGTGGTCTAGCTCTATTACCCATTCTGAAGCAGTGCCTTTTAGCGAAGTGCCTTCTGGTATGACGGCTTCGCCGAACGCTTTGGTCGCTGGCCGTAAAACACAAAGCAAGACCCTCGATGCTACTGAGATTTTGGTCGAATACTCAGATGAAG
>JBCAWW010000705.1:0-3648 GCA_038534415.1 Bacteroidota bacterium
ATGCTATCCAGATTTATCAAAATCTGACTCAAAACAATGGACAACGTCAAGAGATGATGGCAATAGCGGCAGATTTTGTCAAAAACGATCAGTATACGGCTTTGGCTGCTCGCTTTAGTGCGCCTCAAGATAGCGCTGAATCTGTGCCCGAATTGGCTCATGAGGAAGTGCGCGAATTACTGGATTCTTTAATTTTGGTAGGCATCAACAATCCCAAAACGCCGCTGGGCCTCGGTTGGGATGATGCTAGTTATGATTCTTGTGAGGGGCAAGAAAACGAATGGTCCTGCACCCTCTCATGGTATCTACAAAAGCTCCTCGGGCTCTTGATTACTGCCTTGGCAATCTCTTTGGGCGCTCCTTTTTGGTTTGATCTCCTCAAAAAGTTTGTGAATGTTCGCTTTACTGGCAGCCAGTTTAAAGGCTCCGATCAGGCAAGTCCGCCACCGCCACCACCGAGCAAATCTTAGGCTAGTTTGAGAGAGGGTAGGGGACTGCTTCGCAGAACGAGGGAATCGTTCCGCGCAGCGGTAATCCTAAAAACAAGGGCTCTACTCCTCGCCGAGCCTACTATCAAAATAGGTGAAGATCTTTTCGAGCAGATGGAGATTGTCCTTGCCTCTCACATGGTGCTCATAGATCATATATGGATAAAAGTCGATCTGCACATTTTGGTCCACCGCTTCGCGCAGCAAACGATAGCTATGTTGCGGCACTACCACATTGTCTTGCAGGCCATGGATCAATAATAGATCCCCCTGCAATTGCTTGACATAGGGGATGAGATTGGCTTGGTCAAACCCCTCTGGATTGCTTTGGGGCGTATCCATATAGCGTTCGGTGTACATGATTTCGTACATACGCCAATCGATGACAGGGCCACCCGCTACCCCTACTTGAAAGGTGCCTGGCTGCCTCAGCATCAAACTTGTCGTCATAAAGCCACCATAAGACCAGCCAAGGACGCCCATACGATCTGTATCTACCCAAGGTTTTTGCTTGAGGTATTCGACGCCTACGAGTTGATCTTGCATTTCGAGCGTGCCCAATCTACGGTGTACTGCCTGCTCAAAGGCAAGGCCACGATGGGCAGAACCGCGATTGTCTAGCGTAAAGACGATATAGCCTTGACTCGCAAAATAGTTCATCAGCATGACCCAGCGGCCCATAGAGCCGCCCATCCAAGTATTGGTAACCATCTGAGCATGAGGACCTCCGTAGACGTAAGTCAATACCGGATACTTTTGAGTGCTGTCAAAGCCTGCGGGTAAAATCATGCGACAGTATAGGTCGGTACCGTCATTGGCTTTGAGTGAAAATAGGCTGGTTTTGCCTAGTTGATAATCCTCCAAGGGATTACCCGATTTGAGTAAACTTCTTTCAATTTCTCCCTTTTTGGTACTGATGATCTGTGCCTCAAAAGGGACCTCAAGGCTAGTGTATTGGTCCAAGAGGTATTTGCCATCGCCGCTAAGGCTCGCTTTATGTGTTCCTGCCTGCGGACTGAGGCGCTTCATGGACTTTTTGTTGAGATCCACGGCGTAGATATGTCGATCTAAGGGGCTTTCTTTTGTCGCCTGGATATAGACATATTTGCCTTTTTCATCAAAGCCGAGGACATCTGTTACCTTCCAATTGCCACTTGTGATTGCTCCCAAAGACTTGCCTGAGACATCATAATGGTAGAGATGATCAAAGCCGCTACGTTCGCTATACCAAAGAAATTCGTCAGGATTGTTGGGCAAGAAAATCGGGCCATGCTCTGGCTCTACGTATTTGGTTTGACGTTCATCAAAGAGCTTACGATTTAATCTGCCATTGACTGCGCTGTATCGCTGCAACTCCATATAGTTTTGGTCGCGGTTGACCACTGCTACATAGATATATTGGCCATCAGGGCTCCAAGTAATATTGGTCAAATATTGATCCGCGGGACCTGAGATAGCCAGATAGACGATTTCTTGGGTATTGACATCATAAACGCCAATGCTGGCCTGATGGCTACTGTCCCCTGCCATTGGGTATTTTTGAGGCTCATGCAAAGCCGGCACAGCGATCTGGTTGACAAAGGGGTAATCTTTGACGGGCTTATGATCGACCCGATAGAAGGCTAAGCGTTCCCCGTCGGGTGACCAAAACATACCCTTTCGAATTCCAAACTCAAAGCGGTGAGCGGCTTCGCCATAGGTAAGCTCATAGTTGCCATCCTGGCTAAGCTCTCTTAGGCCGATGGAGTCGTTGAGATTGACGTAGAGGTTGTGCTGTTTGACTTGTGCATATATACCTTTTGGTCCCCATTCGATGAGTTCGGCCTCCGGGTCTACATCGCTGATTTTTTCGAGTACATCCTTGTCAAGATGATAGTAGAGGAGACGGTTTTCATGCATAAAGGAGAAGGTGTTTTCGTCCACCCAACTGATCCTTGGAAATCGTTTGAGATCAGCTCCTAGCTTGTTTTTGAGCACATTGAGTGGGAGTAAAACGCTTTCATTCCCTTTGAGGTCAATCTGTTTCAGGTTTTGATTGCTAATGTCAATCTGAGTATAAACTGACTCATTTGCCTTCCATTGTAGTTGCGGTATGCGGTCTGGAAAATGAGTAGGATTGATGATGTCGCTGATCTCAAGCGTTTTGCTCTGGCCATATAGCACGCCAGCGTTCAATCCAAAAGAAACAAGTAAGACAAAGGTTAAAAAACGGTATCCCATAATGCTTTTATTGTCAGGATTACTAGTTATAGCTTGTCGGTGAGATTTCCAAAGTCTGGACAAAATTACTACTCAGGTGGAAATTGTTGCATGAAAAACAAAAAAGTAGGCCTTCCTTAATATTTGGCACAGTTTTGACATAGAGTAAACCAAGGAAGATTGGAATTCGTTCTCTAAGAGGATATGTAATATTCTCGCCCATTTTAGATAGCATCTCGGAGAATTTCATTCCAAATTTAAGCTCCATCAGGGCAGTAAATGAAAAACCTCACTGTAGATAATGCAGTGAGGTTTTGCTTTTATTCAAATCTTCCTTCCTCTAAGATATCTGTTCCCAAAAAACTCGTATCAGGAAAAGTGTACCACTCGCGCATTTTGGGGATGCGCATCTGGCCGACCATCGTTTCCTCCTTCAAGACGATGTATTCCCCTTTTGGCTTTGCCTCGTCTCGATAAAAACGATAGCCAATCATGGCATAGCTATCAGGTAAAATATAAAATTGATAAATCTCGTCGCCTATCTCGGGCTCATAGCGCACCGTCAAAACCCAAACATCTTGGCCCAAATAATTTTCCCTGCCAAGCTTAGGATCCAAAATGCTACCCGGATCAGTGAGCTTCATAGGCAAGCCATTGAGATAGGTAAGATAATTGCGAAACATCAGCGTCCGTTCGCAGTCTAAGCGATATTTTTGTACACTATCAGCCGGCAGTTCGCTTTGGCCATTGAGAGAGAAATAACAACTATCTCGGAGCATTCCGCGCATACTTTTGACCGCATTGCGCGTCGCCTGCATTTCAAATTTTTCGCCAGGAATATCTATCCAGGCCTCGCGGACATTGGCTCCACCTTTGGGACTCTCCGAACGAATTTTTAGATAGATTGGACCGCTGCCCCATTGGCCTTGCGGGTCATGATATTGGATACTTTTGGCAAGGA
>JBCAWW010000706.1:0-3647 GCA_038534415.1 Bacteroidota bacterium
CATACTATTGTCAAATGCCAAGAAGAGCGCTACTTGATTATTTTCGTTCCATTTAAACTGGTACTGACCAAATAAACCCCAGCCAAAGCTTTCGATTCCTCCGCCATAAAAGTGGGTGCCCAGCAATAAGGACTTATTGACTTGTTTTTGGTAGCCTAGCACGAAAAAGGGAATCGTTCCGCCATCGGCGAAAGCATTGAGACCATATTGGACGTTGGCCCAAACATTGCCGCCATTCTTGAGCGTATACTGCGCTTGGACTTGGATATTACCGCCTACCCCTGCGGGGAACGTACCCACGGTGCTGTCTGGGACAAATAGGGCTTGTACGGTATCGATGACAAAAAATTCGTTGATGTCTTGGAGATTGACATTGAGCAGGCTGCCGATTTCTATACCCTCATAGTTGAAGGCGACTTGATTTTGAAATTGACTGCCCTTCCACCAAACACGGCTGATATTGTTGGCGCTAATCCCTAGTTGTAGGCGCTCATTGGCTTGATATAGAAAACCGAGATCTAGGCCTAGGCCCCAATTTCCCTGCTGAGCATCATAGCTAAAGGCTTCATAATCAGCATTTATGTCAATGACTGTGCCGTCTGATGCGGTGAAAAAACTATAATCAAGGCGTTGCAATTGATTGAATACGCGGCCCTCCAGAAGCTTGAGACGAAAGCCAAAGTCTAATTTGCCACTACTAAAGGCGGTGCCGATGCCGTATTCGGTCCATTGTAGGTTCTGAAAACGTACATTTTCATCTGTTACTGGAGTGCCAGCATAAGGGCGATTACCATTGAGGACTAGGCCAAGAGTGGTCGGAGAAGGTACCTGAAAAAAGACAGATTGTTGACGGCGATAAGAAAGACTCAAAGGCAGACCCTTAAGGCTAAACTGAGCCTGACCGCCAAACATAAAACCAGCCCGCAACTGATTATTTGTGCCTAATTCTCCGATTATCCTATCCTTCTCTCCTTGTTCGAGATAGGTGTCTGTAAACTGTAATAGGTTGAAAGGCAGGCTATTGGTCCCTAAACTATAATCTGCATCTACCCCGATTTGGATTCCTCCATTAAGCTGTTGCTTAGCGAGTAGAGCGGGTTGCCAATAGGTCGCGCCGATTTGCTGCGGTTGAAAACGAAGCGCAAAGCCAGTTTGGGCAAAAGCGGGACTGAGGCACAGCAAAAGGCTGAATACGATGAAATATCTTTTTGTTTGCAACATGCAGAACTTAGTTTTCCAATTGGTAACGGATACCTGCGACCAGGCGCATCAAAATTTTATAATCATCATAAAGGGCCACCGCCTCATCGCCAGGTTGCGTATTCATCTCGTAACGGACTATCAAAAACCGTCCTCTATTACGAACCTCTTCCCATTCGGATTGAGTCAATTTGACCTTGAACTCGCTCTTGTTGGATTGTAGCACTCTCCCACTAGCATCGACTATACCTGCGGCTATCCGGGTACCTTCTAGCGGCACTTCCAGTGAACGCTTCGTCTCGTCTAATAGATCCACAAATACTTCGACTTCTAACGGAAATTGGTTTTCCAAGATGAGGGTCAACTCAGCCTCGGCAATGTTTTCTAGCTCAAGGCCAGAGTCTGCAAAATTGACATCTACGGTATCTTCAAGTCTTAGACCACCAATTTGCCCTTCGAGAGGTAGGGTAAATTCAACGTAGGCCGCCACTTCGCTATCGTCAGTTGCAAAGTTGTCTAGTTGCTGCGGCGTTTGGTTGAAGTTAGTAATCAGACTGAGATCATAGCGAAGTTCTGTCGCTAGGATATTGATAAAATCATCAATATTGGAGTTGCCCACATCGAAGGGCAAGCGCGTCAATATTACAGCATTGGTATCAGGAAGATTAGGGCCGGCAACGGTCAAGGGGCCCGCCAAAATAGGGCTCCCTACCAATTGGGTCTGCGTATTGGTATTGTCATTGATGGCCAAAAGATCATTGATCTCTACTTGGGCATCCAGACCAATCGAATTGGCAAATACGAGTTCAGCCCTTGGTTGAGTAAATTTGAGCTTATCTATATCTAGCTCATCAAAGAGATCAATGGCTTCTTGACCACTGAAACGGAATATGTCTCTACCAATAAAGCCTTCTACATAAGTCGGTTCAATCTCGGTGAGACCAAAACTGACAGAAACGTAATCATCTCGATCAAGGGTAGTGACATTACCGGAGAAGAGAAGACTAACTTTGATTTGCTCTTGTAAGGTGTTGGCGCCCAAACTCCCCCCGCTCAAATCCATGGTAAAGCCCCCGAGAGAAGCTTCGGCTGTCTGGATATTGGGCATATTGCCAATAGCAGGGTCGATTTTGAGAGCAACTTTCGGTACCTCCCCTTGTGCATTGGTAGCTCCTGGAAGACTATAAGAAAAGAGAATGCTGTCTTCTATAGTACTTTCAGTTTGGGCTTCAATTTTACCGGATTTAACCACCAATTTGGTTAGGCGGATATCCGAAAACTCACTAGGGAAAATATATTCTGTCTGACGAGTCGTATCTAAAAGTCCTTGTTCCGGAAAAATCGCGGTAGCTGTCTGCGCCTGCAGGTTTTGAGCTACTAGTATTACTTGGATAAAGTCTGTGGTATCAATCGGGACCAATAGTCCAGCCGCTACGTTTAGATTTACCAACTCGCCGATCAGCTGACTTTCTATCTCGGTACCAGCCAAGTCATAAGTACGGGTAATGCTTTGTCCCGGATCGATACGGTCAAAGGTGTCTACCACGATTGCCGGTCCTGGCAAATTTTGGTTGGACACATTGAGGATCACGTCCTCAATAGCTAAGGGTAACTCATTTTGAATGGTCAGGACCAGCTCGCCAGAGTCCAAAACAGCATTTTGGAAAAACTCGCTCGCGTCTATCTCGATAGGCCCAGAGGTAATATCGTTCACCGCAGGTACCAAAGGCAAAGTCGAACCATGCGCACCGAGAATCAAATCCCCGGCAGTATTGCCTTGGCCTTGTAGCTGACGGGCAATTTCTCCAAGGGTAATACTCTGAGAGATGGTATCGGAGGCCAGGACGAGAGAATCGAGACTCACTGTGATATTGACAGAGGTATCGGGTAATTCGATCAGGTCGATCAGGCGAGTACTGGCAAAAGTGTCTCGCAAAACCAAACTGATCAACTGATCGCCATCCACTTGGATAAGGCTGTCAGGGATCAAATCGGAAAGTCCAACTTCAGACTTAGCGATAGGGGCTAAGAGGTCGGTATCCCAACGCAGCCCTTCAGCAGGATTGAGGCGACAACTCTGAATGGCAAGGATGGCACAAAGGGCCAAGAAAAATAAGGGTTTACTTCTCACAGTGTAATGGGCTTGCTAAGGGAACGAAAGTACGAAAATGTTATTACTTCCGGACGAAAACTACTATCTGTACATTGAGACTTTGGTCCGGATACTTTATTACACGGACTTCTTCTAAGAGAGGTTGGTTGCGTAGGTCCTCTAAAGATAGCCTGCCTTCGACTACTGCAAACCATGAATCCCAGATTACGGGAGTACCGCTAGCGAGAGAGGCAAAATCTTTGACGCCAAGCAATCGATGAAACTGCGTCGGATCAAATGGATTGCGTTTGGCCAAAAAGTTATAGTAAGGATGTTCGTGATACCAAATCCTGCA
>JBCAWW010000707.1:0-3643 GCA_038534415.1 Bacteroidota bacterium
CTCCCATCCGAGTTTGAGGATAACGAACGGTATAATTGCTGCTGCGATTGGAGCGTTTGACGTTTTCTCCTAGGGCAAATTTGATAAAGCCTGGCTGATTATCTAGCAGGAGTCCTTCCAGTTGATTGCCCCATTTGAGCTTGACGATGGCGGATTGCCCACCGATCGGATTGGCGGAGCCGTGTAGGAGCTGGGAAGTGGTCGTGCCACCTGCCAGATGGCGATAGAGATTGATGGCGCCGGGATTGATGGCGTCTCGTACGCGTACCTCAGCACTGACTGAGTGGGTACCTTCATTGGTGCCCTGGGTGATGGAGGCATGTGAATGTTCATCAATGATACCGGTGGTGAGGTGTTTTCCAGTGCCATCTATGCTTTTCACCCCTTGGGGAACGCTCAACTCTTGGCCTACGGCCTTGATTTTGCCCCCTTCTACCCATACATCGGCCACTAAGATTCCTTGATCAGTATTGGTCCAAAGGGTTGCATTGCGGACCACAAAGTCTTCTGCCTGAGGTAAACTCAGCCTACCATACCCATTGAGAGGAAAAGGGACTTGGCTATTGGCAAGGATTCCGATTTGTGGACCCTCCTTGCTTTTTGCTGACTTTGTTTGCGTCTTTGACTTTTTAGGCTTGGCAGGCGTAGCTTCAAAATAGGAGCGTTCCCCGGAGGGGGCCTGCGCATAGCCCGTCAAGCGCTCGCCATCAAATACCCCTCGCATGCTATAATATTGTTCGTCTTCCGAAAATTGTAGTTGAAACTGTTTGCCGTCAACTTTAAAGGTCGCTGGGGTTGGTTTTTTAGTTTTGCCGATATAGACCTCTGCTTTGGGAGAGGTGGCGTTCCCGCTTAGGGCCAAATGCATCTGCTGCTCTCCTAGATCCCAGGCCCAATGTCCTAGCATATTGGCGGTAGGGCGCGCTTCATTTTCAAACTGTTGGCCAGCCACATAGACCTCATGGATTTTGTTGTCTGCTGAGAAAAGATTGCCTGAGCTGATGACAAAGTCAGCCATCATGCCTTTGCCGAGGCTGCCAATTTTGTCTTCTAGCCCAAGGATTTGAGCCGGTATGCTGGTTAAGGCAGCCAGGGCTTGCTCTTCTGTCAAACCCCTCGCCATGGCTTTGCGCAGGTTGGGATAAAAGTCTTTGAGGTTTTTGAGGCCATCAGTAGTGAGGGCAAAGCTGATATTGGCATTGGCTAGGCGTGCCGGATTGCTAGGGGCTAGTTCCCAAGCCCTTAAGCGCTCCATGCTGATCTCTCTCGCGTCCGATAAGTCATCAATCTTATAAGCCTCAGGAAAATTGAGGGGGACAATGTAGCTACCAATAATTTCCTTGATTGCTTCGATATTGCGGTATTCATCGCCTGCGCTTTTCCAGACAAAAAGGAGGTCGTTTTCCTGAGAGATATCGAGGGCCAGCATACTCTGATTAAAATTGCTGGTTTCAAATATCACGGGCCGCCCTTGCTCGAGGGTTTCATTCCAGGCTTGGAGGCTGAGGTTTTGATCGTAGGCCGTTTGCTTGGGGTTTTTGCGGTAAGCCGCGGCGGCTCGTTCGTACCATTGCGCGTCGAGAATGGTCTGACGGATCAGCGCTACTGCTCCCATCAGTGAGTTGGGATAATCCTGCGTG
This sequence comes from Bacteroidota bacterium, assembly GCA_038534415.1. Classification (GTDB taxonomy): domain Bacteria; phylum Bacteroidota; class Bacteroidia; order J057; family J057; genus JBCAWW01. Next base: position 1,641 of record JBCAWW010000707.1, read on the forward strand.
CTACTGCCTTTGTTAAAAGAAACCCCAAGGGAAGCGTTCTCGGAGAGTATGGCCGAATGAGGATCTGGCTCGCCTAGGTGCAAAACCAATCCTTGGGCCCGAAAAATGCCGTCTCTTGCTGCAAGATGTGCTGTGGTAAAGCCAAGTTTACGGAGGGCTTCATTTTCTTTGCTGGAGGGATTGAAGCCTTCGTTGAGTGATTCATGCGTTTTGATGGCTTCATTCCAATGGTATGGCCCTTGGCGCTTGGTCTCAAATTGAGGGCCTCGGCTGCGCGAACGCTCCACTTTTTGGCCATAGAGCGCATAAGGATCGATGAGGCCGGGGTAAATCCAATAGCCTTTGAGGTCGATCACTTCGGTGCCGGGAGGAATGGAGATATCCTTGCCGATCGCCATGATGATATCATCCTCGATAAGGAGGGTAGCATCTTCGTAGGTTTGGGTGGAAGAGGCAACAATGGTCGCATGGGTAAAGGCCTTGATATTGGGCCGCGACTTGCTGAGTTGATAAACGGGTTGTCGCTCTTGGGCTTGGGCAATTGCCAATGCTAAAAGCGCAACCATTAGAGTCGTTAGGTGCTTGAGCATAAAATGGTAGCTTTATTCCGAAAAATGATATTAATAAAAAAAGCCGACAGCTTGCTAACTGTCGGCTCTTTTTATGTTTGTTGTATTTGGGGGCTGGCGAGAATTATCGATTGACGATGATTTCTCTAGGGATAAATTCTAGTTCATACATCTCTACGACATCAGGCATACGCATGATGATTTGTTTGTGAGATGAGCGCCAAGCCATTAGTTCTGGTAATTTTTGAGTGGTGCTGCGGTCGCGATAAAGTTGATTGGCCGCAGTAGGGTGGGCCGCTAACCAGCGTAAGTTGGTGTGAAGTGCGATGGCTGCTTCTGGATTGGCTGCCAACCATCTCTTGTCAGAGTAGAGGCGTTCGGCAAGGCCGGGCTTCTCATACATCCATAGCAAGTTGCCAAACAGGCGACTAACGAGAACAGGATTTGCTTTGAGGTATTTGATATCTGCCTGAGCCAAGAGCGGGTAATCGGTTGCGATCTCTCTGAGTTGGCGGCGGTGATAGGTAAAGAGATAGCTGTTTTCGGTCCGGCGCTTGAGGTTAACTTCGTTGAAGCTCAGGTAACCATCTTGATTATTGTCGCTGAGGTCAAAGTGACGATCAGTGAGGTAGTAGGCAAATTCCTGCGGAAAACGCTGCATCTCTTTGATATCGAGGAGGGCATCATCGTTTTGATCTGCGATGAGGAAGCGTTCTTCTAGAAACCAAGTACTGATTTCTTTTTGGGTCGTGTTTTGAGCGTGCAGGGAAAATAGCGGCGCTGCTGCGAAAAGCAGGCTTAATGCGACAAAGAATTTTTTCATTTACTTCTGTTTGTTTGGTATTGATCCACACTGCCTTCCCTTGCAGTATGAAGCATTCAAAGATAGTATGATTTGGGGATAGAAAGACCGATTTGGTACAAATATGTAAGAATTACGAGGCTTTTGTTCTATTTGGTGGCTCGAAATAATTTTTTGCTTCATCAACGGATTAAATGGCGGGTTAAACGGTTAGTGGGAAAAACTTAGCTGAATTAATAACGATGGAGGAAGGGCTTTTATGTTTTGAGGAAAGAAAGCTTGATGAAATGAAGCTGATATTTAGGAAAATCTCCTTTTTCGGACTAAAAATGCGGGTTTACTTCTTTGAACAAGCGTTTAAATAAAATATTGGAATGTACGGATTGTGGTATAATTGAATTGTTCAGCTTAAGCTGCTTCTCTACTTTTGTGTCATACCCAGTCAAGGGCCCTCCCCAATTAGGCTTGCGACAATAATTAAGCGACAACCACCCCCTACTTAGCTTTAGCTATCTGGAATAATTGCTTAGGCGATTTAATCCAGAAAAAACAACAAATGCGATATTCTACCCTCCAAGCTCCCAAGGCTTGGTCACAACACCTGTCTGTATTTTTATTTACCCTTTCGTTGA
>JBCAWW010000708.1:0-3633 GCA_038534415.1 Bacteroidota bacterium
CCAAACGTAGGTCGCCTTCCTGATGAAAGAAACTTAACAAACGCTTGAATGAGCCATCGAAATAACGACCGAGGAAGCTGTCAAAGTAAAATTTGGCGTACTCCTCCTTCGCGATCAGCGGATAATATTGATAGGATTTACCAAAGGCCTCATAGCTCACAAACTGCTTGTCCATCAGCAACTTAATCATGGTAGACACCGTGCTTTGCTTCATGTCCTTTGGCACTTGGGCCATCACATCTTTGAGGAATGCCTTTTCCAGCTTCCAGATGATTTGCATGATTTCTTCTTCGGCTTTGGTGAGTTTATTCATTGCGCAATAAGGGTATTTATCCTATCTGCAGGCAAGGTATATCTAAAATTTTAGATTAACAACTAATTTTTTAGATATTGATTTAAATATTTAGATGACTGCTGCGCAGAACGCTTCTCTCGCTAGATCCTTCGGCGGACTCAGGAGGACAAACGGGGTGATTTTGAGCCTAGTTTAGAAAACTTTAACTCAGTGCTTTTTGCAGCGCAGAACGCTTCTCATGCCTATTGTATGAGGATTATACAGCAATAGAGCGACTAGCTTGCTATCCATCTTTTTCGCCGACAGCAGGCTTTAAGTCGCCTTCATCAAATCTTTGGGGTAAAGATGCTCGAGCAGCTTTTTGACATTGAGCTGATTGTTGTAGGTCTCGGTGAGGAGTTTTTTACGTTTTTCGATTTCCCCTGCGGGGAACGCTTTGTCGAAGAGTTGGAGGATTTGCTTTTGAAAGTCGGGTGCATCGTCCGCTACGTGGCAGTACAAGCCCAACTTGGTCTGCAAAACCATCGGCGGATTGACCATCACATGGCGACCATTGAAGAGACTATTGAGTAGCTTCAATTTGATGCCCGTAGCCTGAAAAGTTGGCAATACGAGTATATGCGCATCGCGGATCAGATCCTCCATTTCGGCCTCTCCGGGATCGGGCCGTAAGAGAATTTGATCATTTTCACTGATCGCTTCGATCAATTCTGGCCTGGCTCCCCCACCCGCAATAATGAGCGGCACAGGAAAATCATTAAAAACTTGATCCACCAAAAACATCGCGGCCTCATGGTTTTCGGGCACACTCAACTTGGCGTGATAAAGACAATAGTCTCCTTGTCCCGGACGGCTGGTCAGCTCACGATTGGCATGAAAAGGCGGCAGATGATCCACATTTTTAAAGCGCTCGGCATAATAGGCAGTATCCTTGGGAGAGATGGGTAAGAGTTGATCGGCAAAAGGCAATACATCCTCCCAGGCCTGCAATTGGCGGGATTCGGCTAAATAATATTGGCGATTCATATAGCCCTGCTCCCATTGGGCCAAGGCATAGTAATATTCCCACTCTACATTGTGGAGTCGCACTACTTTGCGACGGTTTTCCAACTTAGGATGACTGAGGTAATAGGTGGTATGTAAGCCTTCAAACAAAATTGGCCATGGATCTCGCACCAAATTATTGAGCAAGTCTTTGGATCGACGGGACTTGACGATGTGCGGATACCGCACTGGTAGAGACTGAAAGCGCTGCTTACGCGGATAATAATTGACAGAGGCACAAAGGGGCTCTAATTGCTCTGCATAGCCTCTCCCGTACTCAAAACAATGCAAATGTACCTTGACTCCAGCCTCAGCTAGCGCCTGTAATTTGTAGTAGACTTCTATCACCCCGCCATAATTGGCAGGATAAGGGACATCAAAGCTGATATGGTGAAGGTGTCGTTCCATTAATTCTCGCTCCCAAATTCCGAATTTTTGTGCAGAAAAACGGAATTTAATCTTTAAATTCGCTTCGTTAAAACGAATATCTTCTTATGCCCAAAGTTACGATCGACGGACAAGTTTTGGAGTTTGAGGGTCAACACAAACTCCTTCAGTTCGCCCTGGACAACAATATCGAGATTCCTTATTTCTGTTACCACCCTACTATGAGTGTGCCTACCAACTGCCGGATGTGTCTGGTAGAAGTAGGATACCAGGCCAAAGACCGCGCCACAGGGGAGTTGCAGTTTGAGGAAGATGGCAAGCCAGTTATCATGTGGGGACGTAAGCCTGCTACGGCTTGTAATACTCCTGTTGGTGATAATATGTACGTCAAGACCCACCGCACCTCAGAAACCATTAAGGTTGCTCAGGCAGGTGTCTTGGAGTATATGCTTATCAACCACCCCCTCGATTGCCCTATTTGCGATCAGGCTGGTGAGTGCCCCCTACAAATCTGGACCTATAAGTATGGCCCAGAAGGTTCTCGTTTTGAAAACCAAAAAGGACATAAGCGCAAGCGTGTAGAGTTGGGTCCTAGAGTGATCCTCGATGAGGAACGCTGTATCAACTGTACTCGTTGTACTCGTTTTACAGAAGAAATTTCTGGTTCCAATCAATTGACCATCATTGGCCGTGGCGACAAAAACTACCCAGGAACCCCTCCCGGAGAGAGTTTTGATGAAGCTTACTCCATGAATGTCATCGATCTTTGTCCAGTAGGTGCCCTTACCAGCCGCGCCCACCGCTTCAAAGCTCGTGTATGGGAGATGGCTCACGCACCAGCCATCGATACAAACGACGCTACCGGAACCAATACCTACGTTTGGGTCCGCGACAATAAAGTAATGCGCATCACGCCTCGTCAAAATGACGAAGTGAATAGCTATTGGATGCCTGACGCTCACCGTCTCAATGTAGACTTCTACAATGAAAACCGCGTTTCTGGTATTCAGATCAAAGGCGGTATCCCACTCAACTTTGAAGATGGTATGCGCAAAGCCGCTAACCTCCTCAATGCACATACTGGCCCAGTATTTTTCCTTGGTTCAGCCTACGCTAGCCTTGAGTCCAATTACGCACTCAAAGAAATGGCGATGAGCCGTGGCGTTGAAGAGATATATTATGTCTCTGATGTCCAAGCAGGTACGGGCGACGATTGGTTGATCCACGAAGATAAGACGCCTAATGCTGCGGCATGTGAGCTACTTGGCTTCAAAGCAATCACTATCGATGAGCTTCAGGCCAAGATAGAAGGTGGTGAAATCAATTTCTTGTACTCACTTGAAAACGACAAAGCATTTGCTGCCCTAGGAAATGTAGTCGGCAAGGTTCCTACCATTGTACACGGGCACCAGTACCAAAGTGGACATGAGTTTGCAGAGGTGGTTTTACCAGCAGCTTGCTCAATTGAAGGCGAGAGTACTTACATCAATGCCAAAGGCATGGCTCAGGTATCTAGCCTGGCTAAGCAAATCAAGCAAATGACGCCTGATATGTGGATGCGTCTCCCTAAGAGTCGTCTAGACAAAACAGGGGTAGCTGTCGATCACTGGCGCAATTTGGACAACATTTTTGATGTACTGCCTAGCTGGCAATTGATCGGCCTACTCAGTAGTAACTCTATCGACGAAATGCCTTATAAATCACATAAGGACATCTTCGCCAAACTAAAATCAGAACTCGAAATTCTCAAGGATATCACCGTTTCCTACAAGCCTTCAAAGGCGGCGTTCAAGCAAACGCAATTGGAATACGCTAAGTCTTGGTAGATTAGAGAAGAAGATATATTTAAGCGTTCCGCGTCGCGGAACGCTTTTTTTTTTGCCTTAAAATTGTAGAGCTTTAAATAA
>JBCAWW010000709.1:0-3629 GCA_038534415.1 Bacteroidota bacterium
CGAAAAATCAACCTCCAAGTGCTCGATAGTACTCAGTTTAGGCTTGTTTTGCCTGATGGTACTGAGTTTTTGGGCGCCCTCGGCGAACGCTTATCCTTAGCTCAAGGAGACCTTAAGATTCAATTAAACCAGGCTTATTCATCGCTTTGGCGTCCCGCCGAACGCTTCGCTTTCACCTTCAACAGCATGGAAGGGCAGATGGAGGACTTTGGCAATGGCGAAGACTTACTCATCCGGCTCCAGGACGAAAAGGTGGCCATCGTCAACTTCTATACCTGGGATGAGAGCCCGCAAAGAGCCGCCGACTTTGCCAACGCATTGGCCAAGGCCTATCTCAATGATTTTCGAGAGACAAAGGCCCGTAACGCCCAACGCAGTCAAGCACTTCTCATTGCCGAAATGGCAGATGCCTTAGAAAAGGTGAAGCTCGCTGAAAAGGAATTGCTCGATTATCAAAAAGCCAAGCAAATCGAAAACTATGCTCCGGTCCTGAGTGAGCGATTGGATCAACTAAGTATCCTGATTCAGCGGGAGATGTTCCTTGAATTAGAAAATAAGGGCTTGTACCGCCTGGAAGATGCTTTTCAAAATGACTCGGCTCTATTAGATCCCAGTCTCACCTATGATGTGATCACCTCTGAAACCTATCTCAATGGGGTGCGCCGCTTACGAGCCTTGGCATTGACTCGAACAAGGTTGAAACGTATTTATCAAGACAATCACCCTGAGTTAGGCGTTCTTGATCGGCAAATTATCAATCTCAGGCATAGGATCGGATTAAGCGTCGAAAATACCCTTAGCACCAATCAACGCAAGATCCTGCAACTCAAACAGGAAAACCGGCGCGTGCGCTCTTTGATCGATCAAATACCCGGCACAGCCCGCGAGTGGATAGAACTCCAACGTAAACTCAAAGGCGCAGAAGCTCGCTATGAAAACCTACTCGAAAAAAAGGCAGAAGTCGATATCTCTTCTGCCTCTGAAGAAACCTTCCATACCCTATTAGAAGCGGCCTTGCCGGCTCACACCTATCTCAAGCCAAATCCTGAGATACGCATGGGGGTTACAGGCTTGAGTTTTGGTCTATTGTGCTGCTTTGCCATTCATCTTTTCTTAGTGATTAGCGGTCGAGTCTGGCGCATCTCTGATTTAGAGGTCCATACCAGTCTTTCTCTGCTGGCCCAACAAAAATTTCTCTCTTCTCAAGCAAATTTGATTAGCGCTGAAGCCGTCAATCTTGGGATGAAAATCCACTTAGATTCGTTTCAGACGCCATTAATAGGGATTTTCTCGGCCAGTTATCGTGAACAAAGCGCGCTCTTTATCTTCAATCTTGCCAAAGCAATGAGTGCGATTGGCAAGCGAGTGATGGTCGTCGATGCAGATGTTTTTGTCTCTCAGCTGAGCAAGAAATGGGGTTTTGAAGCTAGGCCAGGAATCAAGGAGATGGTGCGAGAAAATGCGTCTTATCAAGCTTTTGCGCTAAACACAGATTTGGGAGGGGTAGATTTTATCGCCACGGGGAGTAGTCGGGATTATATCCCCTCTGAAATTTTGCACCACCAGCAGCTCTCATATCAATTGGGGAAAATGCTTGAAGACTATGATTATGTCCTCCTCAATTTGCCTTCCCTCAAACAAGGTCAGGAGGCATGGCCTTTACTCAAGCGCTGCGATCGTTGCTTATTGCCTGTACAAAAAGGCCGTACTGCGCGTAGAGCCTTGTCAAAATGGGAGACTCTACTAAATCTCCATCAGGTCGAAAATGCCGAATTGGTTTACCTCGCGCCTTCGTCTAAAGAGCATTCATACTTCACCCTCGAAAGTCATACTGCATGAAGTTAGTCCGTCTATTTCTAAACAGCGACCTTAGCACCAAAATCACGCTTCTAGATCAATTGATCGTAAGTGGCTGTAATTTTTTGTTGGGGATTTTGCTGACTCGCTGGTTGGGTTTGGATGAGTATGGCGTCTTTGCTTTGGCTTGGATGGGTTTGTTGTTGGCGAGTAATCTGCAACTCAATTTTGTGCTTAAACCCTTGATGACTTTTGGCCCCAAAATCGAAGCGCATAAGCAAGAAGCCTATTATGCCGCCACTCAATGGCTCAACAGCCTATTTGTTGGCTTGCTTGGTATGATTGGCTTTGTTTTGGTGCTTGGAGCAGATCATTGGTTCCCCGATTGGGGGATCGGCTCTTTGTTTCCCTTGCTCCCTTTAGCGGTGGTGGCTTTTTTGGCGCAAGAATATTATCGCCGCCTTTTCTTTGTCAAAGGGGAGTCGTTCCGTTCTCTCGTACTTGATAGCATTGCGTATGGGGGGATGATCTTGGGCACTATTGGGCTTTTCCTCTTCGAGGAACTCTCCGTCGCCTCAGCATACGGCATCGTGATGAGTAGTTTTAGTCTCAGTTTTGCTTTTGGACTTTTTTGGGCGCGCAAGCAACTAAAGTCAGATTGGCTATCCTTTAAGGGAGTATTAGCCAAGCATTGGCGTTTTAGTAGCTGGCTAGTTGGTACTGCAATGCTACAGTTTTTTGGCAGTAATTTCTTTTTAGTTGCTGCGGGAAGTATCGTTGGCTCCGCGGGAGTGGGGGCTTTGCGTATTGCCCAAAATCTCATGGGCCTCACGCATATTTTATTTCAGGCAATGGAAAACACCGTGCCGATCAAAGCTTCGACTGCCCTGATGCGAGACGGTGTCAAGGGGATGTTGCATTATCTCAAGCTAGTGAGCCTCAAAACGGGCTTATTGATAGGCTTGATTTTACTCTCGGTGGCCTTGGCTGCAGAACCGCTTTTGACGCTCGTCTACGGAGCGGAGTTTCAAGCCCAAAGCTATTTGCTGATCGGCTATTGTGTGTTTTATGCTACCCTATTTCCTGGTTATCCCTTGCGCTATGCACTACGTTCCTTAGAGTTTACTCGCCCCATTTTTATCGCCTATATTATCAGTACTGGCTTTAGTTTGTTAGCCGCCTATCCGATGGTGAGACGTTGGGATTTGATGGGGGTCGTATACGGTTTGATCATCACCCAACTCTTGATGCAGGCTTGTTACGCATGGATGCTGAGCCAACGCGTTCGGCAGAGCCGCTAATCCTCAACCGCCTCTACTACTTCCTTGATCGAAACCCCATCTAAAATAACATCTTCTAAAGCGGTTTTCCCTTCATTGACCATCACTAAGGCATAGGTTTTTTGGCTGCTGTCTACTCGAGCACGGCGATGGGCCAACTCTGCTTCATAAGCCTTCGATTCTTCCATATAGTAGCGATCGAAGGGGAAATTGAGCCTCAGTAAATTGCGATTCTCATATTTTCGGTAGATATCGGTGATCATATAGTCTTGACTCCCATCGGGCTTTTCTGTCTGGACTTTTTCGATTTTAGCAAAACCATTTTCATCTTCTCCTAGGAGAACGAATACCTCCCCACTTTCGGGTAAGCTGTCTATTTGATCGCTATAGTAGCTCTCCTGCTCAAAACGCAAGGTAATGTACTTGCCGCGAAAAGGATCATTGGGGTCGATATGGCAACAGCAAAAAACCATTACCGATGGCAAAGCTTATCGCTTTGAGACTGCCCCTATCGACCCCAATGATCCTTTTCGCGGCAAGTACATTACCTTG
>JBCAWW010000710.1:0-3622 GCA_038534415.1 Bacteroidota bacterium
ATTCATGGCAAAGAAAGTAGCATTTATTCAATTCAAGGATCTGATTCTCTACGAAGACGACGATATTCTTCTGGTCAACAAACCCGCCGATATGGCGAGTCTCGACGATAAAAGTAAGCGCAACCTCAATCACTTGGCCAAGCTCTATGATCCCAATCTGAGTCTTTGTCATCGACTCGACAAGCACACCTCAGGGATTTTGTTGCTAGCCAAGGGCTCCGAAAATTATAAGGCCATCGCTGGTCAGTTTGCCAAGCGCAAAGTGCGTAAGGAATATCATACCATTAGTCCAGGGGTGCACTATTTTGAAGATACGGTGGTTGATGTACCGCTTTATGTCTCTACCAACAAAAAGGTGAGTGTCAATCGACAAAGTGGCAAGGCTTCTAAGACCGTGATCAACACCATCAAAGCTTGGAAGAATTTTTCTCATTTACGCTGTGAGCCGATCACCGGACGGATGCACCAAATCCGTGTTCACCTATCTACCCTGGGTTGTCCGATTGTGGGAGACCATCTTTATGGGGGGCACGACATCCGACTCTCGGAGATCAAGCGCAAGTATAAATTCAGCGGCCGCAAGGATGAGCAGCCCATCAATCACGACTATCTGTTGCATGCCAAGATGCTTTCTTTTGAGCATCCCCGCTCCGCGGAACGCCTAGTTTTCGAGGCTGACTATCCCAAAAATTTCCAAGTAGCCATCAAAGTACTCGACAAATACGACACTTAGTACGTTTTTGTAGTGATTTTGCTTTGTTGAGAAGTGTGCTAGGATAACTAACTGGCAACCAATTGATTATATCATTTATTTGCAATTCGCGAATAGCGAACAAGAGTTATTTTGTCTGGTTTTCTCCTCAGATTACACCGATAGCTATTGGTATTCGATATGTATTTAGATGAGGGAATCGTTCCGCGCAGCGGCCCTAAAACTGTAATCGATAAGTTTTCTTGGCGAGATTGTGAGCTTTGTCGGTCACGAGTACCTCGAGTTCGTAACTACCGGCTTTGGGGCGCGTTTGCTTGCCCAAATTGTGGGTGATGGAGTTGCGCTTATAATCGTATTTAAAGAGCTTCCACTCACCATTGAGCTTGCAGTAGACAGTCTGGTCGTCGATGCCGGAGAAGTTGTCTTTGATGCGGAGGATGAGGGTATTTTGATTGCGGCTGATGGTACTGCCATTTTTAAAGTTGACAGGCTCTATGGTCGGTGCGATGCTATCGGCCATCAAGCAGTACTCGCCAAATCCCGAAACCGAAGCGTAGACATTATTGGCTTCGCCTATGGTATTACCGGCAAAGCTCCATTTACTCTTGGAGCGCTGGGCGACCACTAGATTTTTGAGAGGAATGCCTTCTTTGGGAGTAAAACTCACCAAAAAACTCTTGAACAAAGGTATATCAGGATCGCCTATCACAAAGACATCGCTCAGCATACGACGATCTCCCATCTCCTTACTCATCTCGAGGTGGACTCGGTCAAAGACAGACTGATAGGGAAAGAAAAGTTGTAGCTCGTCCATCTCAAAAAGATTGTTTTGAGATGACAATATCTCTTCTTTGAGATTGAGGTTGAGCAAAGTTTTGCCATTGCCATCCATGATCCGCTGGGGATAATCATGGCGAGTGAGCGGAAGGAGAAAAATCAGCTCTTTGCCCTTGGCATAAGCCGCTGGAATGGCTTTTTGCTCCCCATAGAGGTTCTCATAGTACATGCCCTCCAAATATTCGTTGCGCGGATTGAGGACGCGAAGCCTCAATATATCGCGATGTATTTCATAGCTATAACTAGGAGAGCCATTAGAAGCGAGACTCGCCGGGATTTTTCGCTGAGCGGGATCGAGTTGCAATCTGCCGCTAACAAATGATTGATTGTCATGGGCATCGGTCAAGACCAGACGAAACTTATGGATCTCTCCATCTGTCAGTTCGATCAAGCCTTGGTCGACTTGATGCTTATAAGCATTAAAGAGATTACCCCGCTCGACATAGGCACGCTGGAGTCGAGAGCGCTTCTTGCGGTAATGTGGATAATCTATATGCAGATTGATATATCGTTTTTCGTCGAAGGCAAAGCGATCGAGTGAGTAGGCGTACACGAGCTCATCGTCAATGTAGAGCCGTGCGTAATTGATGCCACAATGATTGCCGGCAGCGTCCAATAGATCATAGGCGCGATATTCGAGCCCTACCCTACCCTGGATTTTGACAATCGGATCGACCCGATAACTGCCATTGCTCCCGCTGGGCGTTACTGAGTATTTGCGAAACTCACCTCTTACGCGAGAATTAAGATCGATGGGTTCGAAGGCTATCTCTTGAACGATGGGTTTTTTATGATCCTTGATGAGGTGCTTATAATACTGAAGCGGATTGAGGATACGTTCCTCTGGATCACGAATCTCAAAATGAAGGTGCGGTCCAGTCGAAGAACCCGAATTACCGGCATAGCCGATGACTTGCCCTTTGCTTACTGGGATCTCGTCTTTGGAGAGATAGAGCTCTTGGGCGTACTTTTTGGAACCGTACTGTCTGAGGTAAGTATAATCTTCAATCTGATCATTGAAGCGAGACATATGCGCATAGACCGAAAAACGTCCATCTTGATGTCTGAGGTAAACGGCATTGCCAAAGCCAAATGGGCTGACTTTGATCCGATAGACATAGCCATCTTGGATGGCATAAAGGGGAGCGCCACTTTTGCCGCCCACCTTTAGATCCATGCCCGAATGAAAATGGTTGGTCCGGAGTTCACCAAAAGTGCCCGAAAGCGCATTATAGCCTTTGAGGGGAAATTGGTAAACCTGATCGGTGATTTTGAACCCGCCCCAAAGAACGAGTCCCAACAACAACGAGCAGACAGCGAGGAAACGTTTTTTCTTATTTGACATGAAAATCAAGCAGTTTTTCATCTTCTAACCAACCTTCGATATGGTCGCCCACACTGAGAGGTCCTACTCCTTTAGGCGTACCCGTAAAAATGAGGTCACCTTTCTTGATGGTGATAAACTGAGTGATGTAGCTAATCAGTTGTGGGACACGAAAGATCATGTCGCCAGTAAAGCCATCTTGGCGCAGTTCGCCATTGATTTTGCATTGAAAGCGTAGATCGTGCAAGTCTGGAAAGCGAGCAGGATCTAGAAAGTCAGAAGTCGGTGCGGCATCGTTAAACCCCTTGGCTAAGGTCCAAGGCCAGCCTTTTTGTTTGGCTTCAGATTGGATATCACGAGCGGTAAGATCAATGCCCAAGCCCACGCCATCGATATAAGTGGGGACATGTTCGGGCTGGATATATTTACCTTCACGGCTGATCCGGAGCACCATTTCGCATTCGAAGTGAAGGTCCTTGGTAAACTCTGGGTAGTAAAAATCCTTATTGCTGCGCAGAACGGCTGTGTCTGGCTTAAAAAAGATAAGAGGCTTAGTCGGAACAGGATTATTTAGTTCCTTGGCGTGCTCAATATAATTGCGCCCGACGCAGATGATTTTCATAAATAGTAGTGATTTAAGGGAAGAAAAAGCAATTAAAATTCGCGCGTTAAGCGAAGCTTAAACGCAGGAAAATAACGCTCTGACCTTAGTCTTCACAAGCACCTTTGGTAAGGGGCTTTTCATCAAA
>JBCAWW010000711.1:0-3622 GCA_038534415.1 Bacteroidota bacterium
GGGAAAATGTACGGTCGCGGGATGTAGAGGCATTTGGCTAGGGAATTATTCCGTCTCAGCGGCTTCTTCCTGACTTTCTTCGCCTTCAGCTTCTCCCTCTGGCTCCCAAGTCAAGTCAACCTCAAAAGCACGAATTACTTTATACCATCCCAATAGCTTTTTGACATTTGAAGGATAAACCCTTTCCTCATCCATATCTGGAAGCACAGAATAAAGGAAATCCATCAGATCATCATTTTTACTTTTCTTGGTGACGGGAAGCTCATCGCCATACTTTTCGCTGATTGTCTTCAATATATTGACCAAAGGCTCGCTTTCATCCTTGGTATAAATGCTGACATCGGTCAACTTGGAGGCCATCATATTGCCACGAACCATTTGGCGGCGCTTACGCTCATCCATAGATTCTACAATGATAGCGCGGTCGTCAGCTTTGACAATACGATGAAGGCCGGGAATTCCGGTGAGTGATACGATGTCTTTAATTTCTATGCTCATACTGATATCAAGTGCGATTGATTTTTTGAGAGAATGCGAAAATACAACAGCTTTGTGAATTATGCCTAATTATCAGGCATTATGACAAAAGGGCTGAATCTGCAAAAGGGCATATCCTTTGCACCTTATCATAAGCAACGTAATAAGGAGACAATCCGCTGGCTAAACAGGCAGTTTGGCAGAGGATTTTATTTTCATAAGACAATATGGCATTCATTTTTTCGGATAACGAAAGCTTTCTAGAGGAAGATTATCCCATCATGACCGAAGGGGACGAAGCTCAACTCAATCAAGAGCAAATCCCTTCTGAGATAGGTATTCTGACTCTTAAAAATACAGTCCTCTTCCCCGGGGTAGTGATTCCCATCACGGTTGGGCGAGACAAATCTATACAGCTAGTAAGAGAAATATATAAAAGTGGAGATAAGCGCATAGGAGTTATCTCACAACGTAATGTGGAGGTGGAAAATCCCACTCCTCAGGATCTATTTCAGCGAGGCACGATTGCGAGAATTTTGAAATTGATCAAAATGCCTGATGGCAGCGTTACCATTGTGATACAAGGCCGCATTCGGTTTGAGGTAGAAGCCTTCACGCAAACAGATCCTTATTTCAAAGCTCAAATCAAACGCTCAATAGAGGTTATGCCTCCTATGGAGCAGGTCAAAGCTTTGATGAGAAATCTCAAAGATGAGTCTGAACGGATCATTGAACTTGCCCCTAATATCCCCAGTGAAGCGAAAATCGCGATTGATAATATCGATAGCCTAAGCTTTCTCATCAATTTTATTTCTTCAAACCTCAATCTTGATGTAGAGGGAAAACAAAAAATTCTAGAGGAAGATCAGCTCCAAACCAGAGCCGAGATGGTGCTTCAACATCTAAGCGAGGAGCTACAGGTGCTAGAGCTCAATGAGGAAATTCAACATAAGGTTCGCTCTGATCTAGACAAACAACAACGCGAATATATTCTTCGCCAGCAGATCCGTACGATCCAAGATGAGCTTGGCGAAGGCGGTGGCGAATCTGAATTAGAGACTTTGCGTTCGCGAGGTGAAGAAAAAGAATGGCCAGAAGAGGTGCAGCGCGCCTTCCGCAAAGAACTTAATCGCCTTGCGCGACTGACGCCTGCTATGCCAGACTACGGTATCGTCATCAACTATCTAGAATGGTTGCTAGATCTACCTTGGTCCAATTATGCCGAGGAGCAAATTGACTTCTCTGAGGTGAAAAAAATCCTTGACGCCGATCACTATGGCTTGGAAGAAGTAAAGGATCGTATCCTGGAGCATCTAGCTGTATTGAGCCTGAAAGCAGATAAAAAAGCGCCTATTCTTTGTTTTTATGGCCCTCCGGGTGTGGGAAAAACCTCCTTGGGCAAATCTATCGCGAGAGCTTTAGACAAAGAATTTATCCGCATTTCGCTGGGCGGCGCCAGAGATGAGGCCGAGATCCGTGGGCACAGACGTACCTATATTGGGGCCTTGCCAGGACGTATTATCCAAGGTCTCAAAAAAGCCTCTACTTCCAATCCGGTCTTTATGCTAGACGAGATTGACAAAGTAGGCAACGACTTTAGAGGTGATCCAGCTTCGGCCTTACTCGAAGTACTTGACCCTGAACAAAACAATACTTTTAGAGATAACTTCCTCGAAGTGGAGTATGATCTCTCTCGCGTGATGTTTATCTGCACCGCCAATCGTTTGAATACCATCCATCCAGCGCTAAGAGATCGGATGGAAATTATTCGAATTAGTGGTTATTCACTCGAGGAAAAAGTGGAGATCGCCAAGCGACATTTGATCCCCAAGCTTCGCAAAGAGCATGGTTTGAAGACCTCTAATGTTTCCATTACGCCCAAAACGGTCAAGACCGTTGTCGAAAAGTATACCCGCGAATCCGGGGTGCGCCTCTTGAGCAAAAAAATTGCTGCTCTCTTTCGTGGTACTGCCAAAGAAATTGTTTTTAATGGCAAAAAGAAGGTGAGCATAACCGATAAAAACCTCTCTGATTTCTTGGGGGTAGCACGTTTCGAAAATGAGCAGTACAAAAAACTGACTGTTCCAGGCGTTGCCATTGGTTTGGCTTGGACTTCGGTGGGGGGAGAAATTCTTTTTATCGAATCTACCCTCCTGCCTGGTAAAGGCAATATGACGATGACGGGTAAGCTGGGCGAAGTGATGCGAGAATCGGTCAAGCTGGCCTATACTTACCTCAAGGCTCACGCCAAGGAGATTGGGATTCCGCAGGAAGTATTTGGGCATTGGGATTTGCACCTTCACTTTCCCGCTGGGGCAGTACCTAAAGACGGCCCTTCGGCAGGGATTACGATATTGACTTCATTGGCTTCCCTCTTTTCGCAACGCCTGGTCAAGTCGCAATTGGCGATGACGGGTGAGATCACCCTGCGAGGCAAAGTGTTACCCGTAGGGGGCATCAAAGAAAAAGTGATGGCGGCGGCTAGAGCAGGCATCAAAACGATCATCCTCAGTGAGCAAAATCGCAAAGATATTTCGGAGATCAAGGAAGAATATATTGCAGGTCTTGACATCCAATTTGTCTCGAAAATGGATGAAGTCCTCAAACTTGCGCTAGAAGAGAAGCCCATCAAAAAAGCCAAGAGGTTGATACCTGAAAAGAAAAAAGTTAAGTAGATAATGTAGGCGGAGACTTTGGCTCCGCCTTTTTTTATGATTGCAAAGGCACAAACTCAAATTTCTCCCCATCAAATAGGCCTTTGTCGCTTAGCTTGAGCGCCGGAATCACCAGCAAAGCCATAAAAGAAAGCGTCATAAAAGGCGCTCCCAACTTGCTCCCCAATTGTTTGGCAAAAGCGTCTAATTCTGCATAAGCTTTGCCTACAGATGCTCCATCGAGATCTGACATGATGCCCGCTATCGGTAGCGCCAATACTTTTTCTTGTCCCTGACCCACAGCAGAGATACCTCCTTTTTGTGCGATGATCAGATTGATGGCCGCTGCGATAGATTGGTCGTCTACCCCAAGCGCAAGGATATTGTGAGAGTCATGTCCTACACAAGAAGCAATCGCACCAGATGTCAGACCGAAATTTTGAATAAATGCCTTAGCGATTGGCGCTACCGATAGCGGGCATCATGTCAGA
>JBCAWW010000712.1:0-3614 GCA_038534415.1 Bacteroidota bacterium
TTCTTTGCAACTGCTGAAAATCCTAGCGTTCCCGCTAAGGTCCTAAAAGAGTTTCGCAAGAAGAAAGAGAGGCCTGTTCTTAAGGCAGCTGTGATTGAAACCTCTGTTTTCAAAGGAGACGATCAAATCAAAGCACTTGCTGAGCTTAAATCTAAGGACGAGCTTATCGGCGAAATCGTCGGATTGCTACAGAGTCCAGCCAAAAATGTTGTTTCTGCCCTCAAATCGAGCGGAGGCAAGATTGCTGGAATCCTCAAGACGCTATCAGAAAAAGAAGAAGCGGCTTAAACTATCTGGACTTGCTTCCCATCGGCCTCTGGCAGGTGAAAGTCCTTTTCGTATAATCTTTATTTCGACAAGACTCAATTTTTTAAAAAATAATTTTAGATATGGCAGATCTGAAAAATATTGCAGATACGCTAGTGAACTTGACTGTCAAAGAAGTCAACGAATTGGCAGACATTCTGAAAGACGAATATGGCATTGAGCCTGCTGCTGCAGCTGTTGCAGTTGCTGGACCCGCTGCTGGCGGCGACGGTGGCGACGGTGGCGCAGACGCTCAAACCGAGTTTGACGTAATCCTAATTAGCCCAGGCGGTGCTAAGCTACAAGTTGTGAAGGCTGTTAAAGGCATCACTGGCTTAGGACTAAAAGAAGCTAAAGGACTCGTCGATGGCGCTCCTGGACCAATCAAAGAAAAAGTTTCTAAAGAAGAAGCTGAGTCCATCAAGACGCAACTCGAAGAAGCTGGTGCTGAGGTAGAGCTGAAGTAACGGAATATTTCCGGGAAGAATTTAGTTCTACCCTCTACGATAGACCTGATTCATTGCAATCAGGTCTATTCCGCTATGTTAAAACCTACCTTTTTCCGATATTAGGACTACAGGTATGTTCTTTTCTCTTTTTATTTCACTTAAACGGTAACAGGATTGACTAGCACAAGCAAGCCCAAACGCGTTACATTCTCTCAGATCCAGAAGGTCATCGATTATCCCGACTTCTTGGAAGTCCAATTGCGATCTTTCGTAGATTTCATGCAAGTGGACACTCCTCCCGATAAACGCAGGGAAGAGGGGTTGTACAAAGTATTCAAAGAGAACTTTCCTATCACCGACGCCAGAGAGAACTTTGTCCTCGAGTTTCTGGATTACTACATCGACCCACCTCGTTACGCCATCTTGGAGTGTAAAGAGCGTGGATTGACTCATTCAGTTGCACTTAAGGCCAAATTATTTCTCTATTGTACGGATCCTGAAAATGAGGATTTCGAGCCGGTGACCCAGGAGGTTTATTTGGGAAATATCCCTTACATGAGCCATGATGGTACTTTTATCATCAACGGGGCCGAACGTGTAGTGGTCAGCCAGCTACACCGTTCACCAGGAGTCTTTTTTGGACAATCTTATCACGCCAATGGCTCTAAGCTATATTCGGCGCGGATTATTCCATTTAAAGGTTCTTGGATCGAATTTTCAACTGATGTAAACAACGTAATGTATGCTTACATCGACCGAAAGAAAAAATTCCCGGTAACCACGCTCCTTAGAGCAATTGGTTATAGCTCAGACAAAGATATCCTTGAGATATTTGGTTTAGCTGAAGAATTTAAGATCAACAAAGCCAACTTAAAGAAGGCTATTGATCGTAAGCTCGCTGCTCGTATCCTTCGTACATGGACTGAAGATTTCGTTGACGAAGATACTGGTGAGGTTGTCTCTATTACACGTAATGAAGTACTCTTCGAACGTGATCACATCGTACAGGCCGAAGATGCTGAGAGAATTCTCGAATCTGGTGTTCCTTCGATGATATTAGTAGCAGACTCTCATAATGCAGCAGAGTACTCAATCATTTACAATACACTCCAAAAGGACAACTCAAATTCTCAGTCTGAGGCGGTTGATCAAATCTACCGTCAATTGAGAAATGCCGAGCCACCAGACGAGGAAACTGCTCGTGGGGTAATCGACAAATTGTTCTTTAGTGATAAGAGATATGACCTTGGGGAAGTAGGGCGTTATCGCCTCAATAAAAAGCTCCATGGCAACGAAACTGATGAAGATAGCCAGGTATTGACCAAGAGCGATATCATCAAGATCGTTGAGTTTCTAGTTGAACTGCAGAACAGTAAAATGCACGTCGATGATATCGACCACCTTAGTAACCGTCGTGTACGGACTGTTGGGGAGCAATTATATTCTCAGTTTAGTGTAGGACTCGCCCGTATGGCTCGTACCATCCGTGAGCGTATGAATATCCGTGATAACGAGATCTTCACACCTGCTGATTTGATCAATGCAAGAACCCTTTCTTCTGTGATCAATTCATTCTTTGGTACAAACCAGCTAAGTCAGTTTCTTGACCAGACCAACCCGCTAGCAGAGCTTACGCACAAACGTCGTGTATCAGCTTTGGGACCAGGTGGTCTATCTCGTGAGCGTGCTGGTTTTGAGGTTCGTGATGTTCACTACACTCACTACGGTCGTCTATGTCCAATTGAGACCCCTGAGGGTCCAAACATTGGTTTGATTTCTTCACTTTGTACTTATGCAAAGATCAACGATATGGGATTCATTGAGACTCCTTATCGTGAAGTTAAAGCTGGTAAAGTCGCTAAAGATGCGATGTACCTCAGTGCGGAGGAAGAGGATAATAGTATCATCGCCCAGTCGAACGCTCCTATCGATACCAAAGGTAAGTTTGTCAATCCTAAGGTTAAGGCTCGTCGAATGGGAGACTTCCCAGTAGTTGAGCCTGATGATGTGGCTTATATGGATGTTGCTCCCAATCAGATTGTGAGTGTAGCAGCCTCGCTAATCCCATTCCTGGAGAACGACGATGCAAACCGTGCCTTAATGGGATCAAACATGCAACGTCAGGCAGTACCGCTCCTCAAACCTGAAGCACCGATTGTCGGTACTGGTATTGAAGAAAAAGTTGCTGTCGATAGTCGTTCATTGATGGTCGCTGAGGGTGATGGCGTTGTAGAATACGTAGACGGTAGCAAAATCGTGATCAAGTATGATCGTTCTCCGACGGAGGACCTAGTATACTTCGATTCAAACGTAGTTACCTATAACGTACCTAAATACGTTCGTACTAACCAAAATACTTCTATCAACCTTCGCCCAGTAGTAAGAGTCGGTCAGCGGGTTCAAAAGAAAACCGTTATCGCTGATGGTTATGCTACAGAAGATGGAGAGTTGGCACTCGGTAAGAATCTCTTGGTTGCCTTTATGCCTTGGCAGGGATACAACTTTGAGGATGCCATCGTAATCTCTGAGAAGGTTGTTGCAGATGATGTTTATACATCTCTACATATTGAGGAGTTTGAACTTCAAGTACGGGATACAAAACGTGGAGAGGAAGAACTTACTCGTGAGATTCCAAACGTAAGTGAGGACGCGATTAAGCACCTTGATGAAAACGGTTTGATCCGCATTGGTGCAGAAGTTAATCCAGGCGATATTTTGATTGGTAAGATTACGCCTAAAGGTGAATCTGATCCAACTCCGGAAGAGAAGCTTTTGAGAGCAATCTTCGGTGATAAAGCTGGTGATGTAAAAGATGCCTCTCTTCGTGTACCTCCATCCATCAAAGGGGTGGTAATCGAT
>JBCAWW010000713.1:0-3596 GCA_038534415.1 Bacteroidota bacterium
CCGATTCTCTCAAGAAAATTGGTAACTTTTTGATGAAGATGGTATAAATGTCTAACTCTAAGAGTTATTTGGCGCTCAATCAAAACACACTTGACCTATGAAAAATGCATCTCTATTACAAAAAGTATCTTTTGCTTTGATGATTCTCAGCATCACGATCATTGGATTTCAAATAGGAGTTTCTGCAAAAACTGCAAGCAACGACTATTTTTATCTTCTCCCAATCGGAATCACCCTCTTATTAGTAGGATTGTTTATCTCGATAAGAGAGAGTAGAAAAGCCAAATCATAAATGATTAAGCCAGCTATTGATATACTATTCAATAGCTGGCTATTTATTTCTTTTGCGAGATCAAGTAAAGCCAAGGCGGCGCTACAGATTGATAGTGTTCCCAACTGCCGGGCTCGGCTCCCTCAGCTAGGCTGGTCTCTTCTTCAAAACGCAAGATTTCGAAGCCTCTACGGATAAGGCCATTAAGTACAGTGGATAGCGTATGCCTGTATTCTTGTGGACTAGGGATTTTGACTTCTTCGTCTTTTTGATTGTGAAAGTTCCAATGCGGATCTGAGGTTTGAATGGGATGACCATCTACATAAGGCTGCCAAATAGGATAAGCCTTGCCCTGCCAGAGGTCTTGCGCTTTCCATTCACTGCCCCAGCAGCCGTCCTTCCATGTGCCATGCACATAAGGATTGTGAAACATGAGATCATACACTCCCCCTGGCTTGAGTACCCGCCTTATCTCGTCAAATACAGGCAGCACGCTAGAAACATAATTGATCGAGTAAGGTTGAAACACTATGTCAAAAGCCTCATCTGCAAACATCGATAGGTCCCTCATATCGGTTTTGACCGTTTTGATCACTTTTTGATAGTGCTGGGCAACCAGGGCTTCTTTCTCAAGTTGTAGCGCGCTAAAATCCACTACTGTAACCTCCGCTCCTAATAATGCAAAAGCGATACTTTGTTGACCGCCCCCACAAGCAAGGCAAAGGATTTGTTTGCCTTGCAGTGAGTCGCCATAATATTCAGGCTTTCCGACATATTGCTGCGCTTTTTCGGGCGTCAGATCCATTTTGGGGATCGAACATAACACGCCTTCCTCTGCCAATTGATCCCAGATGATTTCGTTTTGTGGTTTAGAGTTTTCCATAGTGTCTGTGTGAGGACTAAGTGTTCAGAATTCTTTTTATTTTTTGCTTTAAATCTTGGCTATGCAATATTTTAACTCTCGTTCTGCTGTCTGCCTCTGGGCTGGACTCTTTTTCTTTAGCTTTTCACTTTCTGCCCAAACGCCCTATTATTTCCCCGAACGCGGAGCTGAATGGGAGACAAAATCTGCTGAGGAGCTCGGTTTTGATGCCGCTAAACTGGCAGATGCAGTTTCTTTTGCGGAAGCAAATGAGTATAGCGGCCCACGGGATTTACGCCAAGCGATCCTCAAAGGTTTTGAGAGAGAGCCCTTTCACCAAATCCTGGGACCGACCAAAAAGCGAGGCGGTCCCGCAGGCATGATCTTGCGCAATGGCTATGTTGTCGCGCAATGGGGCGATACTCGCCGCGTCGATATGACCTTTAGTGTCACCAAAAGCTATCTCTCCACACTAGCAGGGCTCGCTCATACCCAAGGTTTGATACAAACGCTCAGCGATCCCGTCGGCAGATATGTTTGGGATGGGACTTTTGGTGGTGCCCACAACGCTAAGATCAATTGGTCGCATCTGCTGACTCAATCTTCCGATTGGAATGGACAGCTTTGGGGCGGCTATGATTGGGCGGATCGTCCGCCCAGAGAAGGGGAGCTTGATGATTGGCAATTTCGCACGCTCAACGAACCGGGCAGCGTTTTTGAATACAATGATGTGCGCGTCAATGTGTTGGCATACTCGCTTCTCAACGTCTGGCGCAAGCCTTTGCCGATGGTATTAAAAGAACAAGTCATGGACCCCATTGGCGCTTCTCCTACCTGGCGCTGGTACGGCTACGAAAACTCCTGGGTCAATATCGACGGGCTCGAAATGCAGTCTGTCAGTGGAGGCGGCCATTCGGGAGGAGGACTTTTTATCAGCGCTGAAGATCACGCCCGTTTTGGGATGTTGTTTCTCAATCAAGGGCGCTGGGGCGAACAAGAAATCTTTCCCGCTTCTTGGATAGAAGCTGCAACTAAACCTTCCGCGGCCAATGTCAATTATGGCTATATGTGGTGGCTCAACCAATCTGCTGGTACTCGCTATTGGGAGGGAGTACCCGAATCGGTTTATTATGCCGCTGGCTTTGGGGGAAATTATATCGTAGTAGCCCCAGAGCAGGACATGCTGATCGTTTGCCGCTGGCTTGAACCTTCTCAGGCCGGGGAAATGATGAAAAAAGTTTTTGCAAGTTTTAAATAGCTAAGTATTTGATATTCAGTTTTCTGTGGATTGGGGCTGCCGATGTCTTAGCCCCCCTCCTCTGCTATTTTGTTTACCTTTTTTGAGGTCGATCATATCCGTTTGTAATCATCATAAATAACAAACAAACGGAACAATGAAGATCAAAATCATCGCCCTCATCAGCCTGCTTGCTATCGGCTTATTTAGCACAAGTTGTGATCCCGAAGAGGTCAAGCCGATACTCGGTATCAATTGCACTCAAGATCAGTGCCTCGATCTAGAAAAATTTGCGCAAGGCCTTGAAAGTCGTCTTGACGGTAAAGTCATGAAGTACGGCTATCATATCCGCAGTGGCTTTGCTGTCTATGAAAAAGCCGTAGGCTTAGCCAAAACTGCTGCCGACGGAGGCAATGTCAACTTCACCCTCGATCAAAGATTCAATCCCGCGAGTGTCACCAAAACTGTTACTGCGGTCGCTCTCCTAAGAGCGATGGAGCAAAATGGGATCGGTATCCATCAAAGTATCAGTCCTTATGTCCCCACTTCGTGGAACGCTCATAGCAGTATCAATAGGATCACCTTTGCCGAGGTATTATCACACCGAAGTGGTTTTCGCAATACTGTTGCGGGATCGTATGAGTATAGTGGCGTGCAAACTGTCATCGAAGCCGGAGTCAAGACGGCAGATAAGGTGCAGACGTATCAAAATATCAATTATGCGGTAGCGCGAGTGCTGTTGGCGCATATCGTAGGCTTTGACAATATCCAATTTGTCGGCGAAAACCTGGAGGTATCACTTGCATTCCAAAACTACCTCAATGCCGAAATCTTCAATCCGGTAGGCATTAATTCGGTTAATTTTACCCCTCAGTCCAGCGGTGCCCTCTTCTATGCGTTCCCCGCAGGGGCTAAAAAAGGTACCGCTTATGGAGACTGGCTGCTCAGAGAGGGTTCGGCCGGTATTCAACTCTCGGTAAATGATCTCGAAGAATTTTTGCTGCGGATGTGGACGCCTGGTACTTATCTCTCTCAAAATATGCTTGATCAAGCTAAGCAACACAATCTGGGGATTTGGGCGCTTAATTCAAGTGCAGGCTTTCCCGATGGCCCTGCCTTTGGCCACAACGGCTACTTTCCCCCATGGGATGGCAACCAAAATGCTGAGCTACATTCTGTGATCATAAAGTTTGCGAGTGGGGTGCAAGCTGTAGTCATTGTCAATG
>JBCAWW010000714.1:0-3591 GCA_038534415.1 Bacteroidota bacterium
ATCCCAAAAGAATTTTCCCGTAGCAGGGATAGCGGCATTGCTCAGACCAATAGAATTGCGAATCCCCTTTTCCCCATGCTGCCCTGAGCTAAACGGAGCAGGATCAGCAAAACCAAACTCTTGGACATGGCAGGAAGCACAAGAGATTGTCCTGCTTAAGGAAAGCCGATTGTCGTAAAACAAAACTCGACCAAGTGTCGCCCCTTCATTTGTGATGCTATTGTTTAGCGGAGAGTAGGTAAGGAAAGGGGGATTCGCAATTCTATTGGTCTGAGCAATGCCGCTATCCCTGCTACGGGAAAATTCTTTTGGGATAGCAGCGCTGATACGATGCGTAATCAGATTTTATTGGCGATCACCAGCAGTATTGAGATGAATCTAGATACGAGCATTCTCAACGAGCGTCTCAATGATACGGATTTTTATGGCCAGCTATTTTACAGAGCATTTGGAGAAAGTGCCATCAATACGGAGCGTAGCATGAAGGCCATCGGACAGTTTGTACGTTCGATGATTTCCTTTCAATCTAAATATGACTGGGAGCGAAATTGGAACATATTTGGGTTCAATTTCGAAACGCCATTCACCACCTTTACGGATCAGGAAAATCTAGGCAAGAGCCTTTTTCACGCCCATTGTCAAAGCTGTCATACAGGTGAACTCTTTATGACCAGGGAGCCACGTAACAATGGTATCAATATCGACAATACTGAAGCGGGCTTTGCCGAAGTCACCGGAGATGAAGCTGACTTGGGTAAGTTTAAAGCTCCCTCTCTACGAAACGTCGAATTTACCGCTCCTTATATGCATGACGGGAGAATGCAAAGCCTAGACGAAGTGATCGCCTTTTATAGCAAGGGTATCCAAGCCAATCCCAATCTCGATACAGCCTTGCTCGATGCTACGGGAAATCCCAAACGCTTTAATTTCACCACAGAAGAGTCGGAAGCCCTCATTGCATTTCTCAAAACCCTTTCCGATCCAATATTCTTAAATGATGCTCGCTGGTCCGATCCTTTTGATCCCCAGGCTAGCACCGAAACAGTTTGGGACGCTGGACCATTTGGGTTTCCGTGGAGTATCTCGGATGAACTTGGGCAAGATTTGCGCATACAAGCTTACCCCAATCCCGCAAACAAGCATATCAGCATCAACTATGATAATCCTCAAGCCGAAGAACGCCAAATTATCCTCCGTAACTTGCAAGGGCAAAGCCTTTGGTCGGAGCGTTCTCGAGCAGAGAAAATCACTATAAATCGACAAAATTGGGCCGCGGGAATCTATATCATTGAAGTTTTGACGGATGGTAGACGCCTGGGCCATAGTAAAATCGTTTTCCAATAAGTATGAGAAGCACCTTCCTAATATCCCTGATTTGCTTGTTTATCGGTAAGATTTATAGCCAAAGCTATACCCCGATTTTGAGCGAAAAGAATGAATGGTCTGTTAATAGCTTTGGGCCCGGACTTTCGATTGACAATTTATTTCTTACTGAGGCTGATACCCTGATTGACAGCCTAAAGTATTTTCCGCTCATATGGAAAGCTCCGGCCACGACCCCCTATCCAGACCACTTCATGGGGTATTTGACCGAAGACTCCGCCAATCAATCTCTTTCTTTTTTTGAGGCTGATATCAATGGGGTGGTAAACTGGTTAGATGAAAAGCACCTTTATCAGTTCAACTTACAAATAGGAGATACGGTCTTTGTTGATTCAAAAAGTCAATATCCTGAGGAGCCGTTTTACAAAGACACCTTGGAAGTTGAGTCTATCGACTATCAGACTAGTAGCAATGCTTGCATCATGAACTCTTGGATCCGTGACAGTGTCAAACTCATAAATCTCAAAAGTATTCGCGCAAATGCTGGTCAAGAGAATCAAGAAATCACTTGGGTCGAGGGAAGCGGGGCAGCAACTTTTATCCTGATGCCAGCCTGGAGTGCTTGTGGTCCCACCACCGTGAATTGCCATCATAAAGATGATATACTCGTCTATCAATCCCTTAGAGCCCAGCAGTTAGACACTTGCCTATTTAGTACCGCACTAGATCAGCCTAAACAATATTTAGAAATGAGGCTTGCCCCTAATCCAAGCGAGGCAAGCCTTAGTTTAAGCTATACAAATCCCAATGCCGAAGAACGCCAAATAATCCTCCGTAATTTGCAGGGACAAAGTATATGGACTGAGCGTTCTCGAGCAGAGAATATCACTATAAATCGACAAAACTGGGCCGCTGGAATCTATATCATTGAAGTTTGGGCCGATGGCAGACGCCTTGGTCAGAGTAAAATCGTTTTCCAATAAGTCTATTATGTTAACAATTATGCGTCTTTTTTTGGTACTCGTATTGGGCGGCTTGATGAGCAAGTTGTCTGGCCAAAATTTACAAATCACCGATCATGCGATTTGGACCTACACGCCTAGCAGTGAAGAAGCACCCCAAAATGATGTTCTTGACTTCCCTTTCATCAACAGTTTACGAGATACGATCATAGAGGGGCAAAGAGCCAATATCGTCCGGCCATTTACCCAATGGGTTGCAAACCATCCCAATCAAGAAGCAATCGTGCTTTATGAGCAAAAGCAGCTATTTTTTAGAGAGGATGAAGCGTGGAAACTCTTTTGCGATTTTGGGCTTTCGGTAGGTGATACCATGACTTATCAGCTCCCACGTAATCAAATCGCATTTGATGTACATTGTGGAGTGGAGCCTGAGGGCAACTTTAGGGCCCAAGCTGTAGTTGATAGCATCAGCACCGTTTTGGTCGACAATACCGCATTTCAACAGCTACACTTTCGGGCCATCGAAAGCTTGGACTTTAACCATTGGGAATTGGGCATCACCACCGAAATACTAGGCAGTGAATACGGTTTCTTTGGGCGTTCGGCGGAGCCTTGCAATCTTGCTTATCCCGGCGGTTTACGTTGCTTCCAAGATAAGTATTGCATAGATGATCCCGGCTATACCATGGGCTATACAGTAGGTGATTTAATGTGTTATTTTATCCGGGTAGCAGATGGTTGCGGCCCCTCCAACTTTGGCTTGGCAGACATCTACCCTTTTGAAAACGCCATCAGGATCAGTCCGACCAACAGTTTAGAACTCCCACTCAAGATTCAAGTATTTGACCTGAGTGGTAAAATTGTATTTGAAGGGCTCGTTCGTGAATCAGAGGACTTTGATATTCCGACTCAAACTTGGACACCCAACGTATATGCAGTTCGAATTCTGGGGCGGACTGATTTTCGGAGCAAAAAGATATGGGTCAATCCATAATTCATGAAAACGCTAATCATTAGTAGCTTGTTACTTCTATTGCTGTGCCGCCCTAATGGGCTAAGCGCACAGTACAAAGCCGTCATTTCAAATGATACCGTCTCCTGGACCATATTTAGTCAGTTTTACTGGGATAGTTGGGGACCATTTGACAAATTTCTTAGCATGGCAGGCGACTCGACCGTTAATTCCTTTGCTTACAAAAAAGTCTATGCTAATTGCTATTCAGACTTTTGTAATTACGACTATTTCGTAGGTCTGCTCAGAGAGGATAGCACCTTAGGACGGGTGTGGTATTGGCCCAGATATGAT
>JBCAWW010000715.1:0-3589 GCA_038534415.1 Bacteroidota bacterium
GCGATCAAAAGTAGCCCCTCGGACTCAAAAAGCGATATTGCGTATTCCCAGCTCAATTCAACCCCCCCATCGGTACTCTTGTTAGGAGCTAAATCAGGAATCTATAGCTTTAACAAAAATTCTCACTTTTACCCTAAGGCTATTAAGCAGAATTTACCGCTTACTGATTGAGGCCTACCATCTACTGAATAGCAATAGGAAAAACGCTCAATAAGTTCAAGTTTGAGCAAACTAGTCTTGCAATAGCTTGTTGATTAGCTTTGGACTCATGCTTTATTATTTATCGAGAAAATGTTTGCGAAAACCTACGGAGGAGCAGTTGAAGGAATTGAAGCTCAGTTGATCACTATTGAGGTCAATGTTGCCAAAGGGCAGTTTGGGCTCGTTTTGGTGGGATTGCCTGATAATGCAGTCAAAGAGAGCTGGGCTCGGATCGAGACCGCTTTTCGGAACAATGAGCATCGATTGCCTAGATCGAAGGTGGTAGTGAATATGGCTCCGGCCGATATTAGAAAAGTAGGAGCGGCTTACGACTTGCCCATTGCGCTAGGTATACTAGCAGGAGATGGACTGATCGAGCCAGAGACCCTTGAGCAATACTTGATCATGGGAGAACTCTCGCTCGATGGTTCGCTCCGTCCCTTAAAAGGCATCTTGCCCATGGCAATCGAAGCGCGCAAACGTGGGCTAAAAGGCATGATCATCCCCTCCCAAAATGCCAGCGAAGCTGCCATCGTCAACAATCTCGACATCATCCCCGTGGGGCATTTCATCGAGGCGCTTGAATTTCTCAATGGCGAACGGCAAATCAAGCCCCTCGTTCGGGATACCCGCCTCATCTTCATGGGTAACCAAGAGGAATACGCCCTTGATTTCGCCGATGTCAAAGGGCAAGAGAATGTAAAACGTGCGCTAGAAGTAGCCGCAGCAGGTGGCCACAATACCATTTTGATAGGCCCTCCGGGGGCCGGAAAGACGATGTTAGCGAAGCGTATCCCTAGCATATTGCCTCCCATGTCCTTGGATGAAGCGTTGGATACCACCAAGATTCACTCAGTGGTAGGCCTACTCTCCGAGAACGCTTCTCTCGTGGCCCATCGCCCTTTTCGCTCGCCCCACCATACGATCAGCGATGTCGCGTTAGTAGGCGGCGGCAGCAATCCCTTGCCGGGAGAGATCAGTATCGCTCACAATGGCATCCTTTTTTTAGACGAATTACCGGAATTCAAACGCTCGGTACTAGAAGTACTTCGACAGCCACTCGAAGAGAGGAAGATCACCGTTTCGCGAGCGAAATCTACCGTAGATTTTCCTGCTAATGTCTTTTTGGTGGCCAGTGCAAATCCCTGGGGTTGTGTACCCCTTTTACCATCGATTTAGAAAGAAGGGGGCTGGTTTTGGGGTCGGGGATGTATTTGAGGTTGATCTCTATTTCGTCTTCTCCGATAATAATAGCTTCCGTGATGGTTTCAACAACACTACGTTTTTCAGCAAAGCTTAGCTTCTCCCATCTACCATATACGTCTTTCGCTTCCGCAACCACTTGGTCGTTAGAATTGTAAAGGTTTCGCAAGTGATCTATCTGGGCTTGAAGGGCGGGTAAGTCAGCCTCAATTTGTTTAAGCTGTTCGGCAAGGGGTTGGTAATAGCGATTGAACCCATCCTTGGGAATCTCTCCTGCATGATAGAGGGCAAAGAGATTATCCACTTTCTGTTGCACAGTTTGAGCTTCCTTGGCTTGCAGAGCTAAGAGATCTTCCTTCTCTTTGATCAAGGCATCAAACTTACCCAGCTGTCGAGCAATCTCTTCATCAGAAATAATGAGAGATTGGAGCTGCTCGCGGAAGATTTCTTCCAGATCATCTTTACCGATCTTATTCCGACAACTGTAGCAGACATATTTATTCATATTTGAAGGGACGTACATTTTCCCTCCGCAATAGCAACCGACAATACTTGCGAACAGGTTTTTGGGTTTACGACGAGGCGCTTTGTTACTGGCTTGTTGCTGATCAAGGATTTGGTTGACTTCTTCCCAAACTTCTTCGGAAACAATAGCAGGAGCAGCCACAAAGACCCATTCTTCCATAGGCTTAGGAACCCAAGATTTATCTTTCCCCTGGCTCTTAGTGTAGTTAGCCCTACGGAGGCCTTTGGCGATTGGATCACGCAGTAGACGAGTGATTGATGTACTTGAGAACATAGCTCCTTTACGGGTACGGTAGCCTTTATCATTAAGCATCCGAGCCACCGTCTTCTTGCGTTTATGTTCGAGGAAAAGTTCGAATAAATGCCGACGAATAGGAGCTTCTTCAGGATCAAGTTCTAGCTGATTATTGACCCAACGGTAGCCAAATGGTGCGCGGCCCCCAGTTGATTTACCAAGTTTAGCTCTAATAGGTACCGAAGCAGCTACTCGCTCAGATATTTCCTCTCGCTCCCACTGAGCCATAGCGGCAATGAGGGTATAAAAGAGGCGGCCAGCTGGGCTAGAGGTATCAATATTCTCTTGGAGAGATATGAGGTCAGCTTTATGCTCTTGAAAGAAATCTGAGAACTCAAGTAGCTGTTTGGTATTACGAGCCAGACGGGCCAGCTTTGAGAAGATCAGACCCGTGATATGGCCTTGTCGGACATCCTCAATCATTCGTCTGGCCTCGGGATGATCCATGACCGATTTTCCGGAAACTCCTTCTAGATGATAAACCTCTATTACATCCCATTCCTTTAGGTCGGCATACATTCTCGCCCGCATCTCATGATGCTCAGGACTCTCACCCTTAGCCTGATCTTCAGTGGATACTCGAATCCAGATTCCTACTGATTTTCTTACAGACATGGCTAGTATTCTTTGATTAAAAATTTGGGATCAACCTGCAAAGTTTCACTAAGCGATCTAATCATGGCTAGAGTAAGCTTTCGTTTGCCCTCTAAAATATCAGTAACACGGCTGCGATGACCGTTAAAGGCTAGACGGGCTAGCTCAGCCCGAGAGAGTCCCATTTGCTCCATCCGATATTTGATCATTTCGACTGGATTCACATCTGGCAGAGGATACTTCTTCCTCTCATACTCAGACACAAGGAGCGAAAGGATATCTAATTCGTAGGATTCTGGTGAGCCAGGTTCTGCTTCCCATAAGACTTCAATTCGCTTTAACGCTTGCTGAACGTCAGTATCAGAGAGAATAGGTGTGATGGTAATTTCGATGGCCATAAGACTAGATAGTTAAGGGATCGATACGATCATACTCAGCGTGAGTGCCAATAAAACGGATGTAAACAATTTGCCGATTGTAGTGAATGACTACAATCAAACGATATTTACCGCCCCCCAGACGAAATACGGCTCTGTTGCCGGGTAGAATGCTCGCGGTCGGATATAGCTGACGAAGCTGGTTGGGTGTTTCCCAAATCGCTTGTCTGACTTCCCGAATCCATTCCGTTAAGGTTGGCTCAGCGTTGGGGTGATCAAAGTAAAAATCCTTGATCACCTTCGTACTTATGATTCTCATGTACGTAATATTTGTGAGTTTGTTACCAAATTGGGCCCATCAAAAATCCCCCTCTGGCATACAGCCGAGGGGGAT
>JBCAWW010000716.1:0-3587 GCA_038534415.1 Bacteroidota bacterium
ATAGCTATATGTTCCCCATTCGATGCTGTCTTTGACAAAGAATTCCAATTGTTTGTCCATCGCCGATTCTTGGCCGGTATAGACCAAAGGCATGCCGTCAAAGGTCGCGGCCAATACGGCAAAAGCCTTATGTCCGGCTCCCATACGCTGAAACTCCGTCCCTGACCAAGAATTTTCATCATGATTGGAGGTGAAATGCATGGCGTACCCTAAGCTATTGGCAGCTGCTTTTTTGGCGAGCATCTCATCTATATCTAAAGCGGTCTTTTTCTCTACTGTGGCGCTTTCGCCTTCGACCAAGTTGCCCTTGACCAACTTGCTACCAGCCTCTTTATTGGCACCTTGATAAGCCGCGATTGCGTTGAAAAGATGGTGCATCTCCCAGCCATAATCCATCACAAATGCCCCATTGTTACGTATTGCTGGAACCTCGGCTTCGGCTAGCATGAAGACGGGTTTTATCGCATAGAGTGCATCTGAGCATTCCGCCCAAAAATCAACCGGTACCCCGTGGGCTACATCAACCCTAAAGCCGTCGATACCTACCTCTGTAATCCAAAATTTCATGGCCTCAATCATTGCCTGACGCATCTCCGGTACATCATAGTTGAGGTCTGCCACATCGGTCCAGCCCCAAGATTTGCCCGTATTGTAGTCGATCGGATCGATGATGTTGCCATCTTTGTCTTGGGTGTACCACTCAGGATGCTCAGTGATCCAAGGATTGTCCCAGCCAGTATGGTTAGGCACCCAATCGATGATGCAATACATGCCTTGTTCATGGATGGATGCGAGCAAATGCTTGAAGTCAGCCATCGTGCCATAATCGGGATTGACATCTCGATAATCAGCCACGGCATAAGGACTGCCCAACTCGCCTTTACGATTTTTGACGCTAATAGGATTGATCGGCATAAACCAGAGTATGTCTACTCCCATCGCCTTTAGGCGCGGCAATTCTGCCTCAAAAGAGCGAAAAGTGCCTTCATCAGTATAGTGGCGCAGATTGACCTCATAGATGGTAGCGTTTTTGTGCCATGCTGGAACGCGTGGTTTACTAAAGCTTTCCTTAGTGCCATTTGGCGCTGCTTTTTGACAACTACTTAGCCAAACGATCGCTAAAGTAATTGCCAATAATAAGAAGAGAATACCGAGAGATTTCATCTGGCCTAGATTAGTTTTTGTTAGGGAAGCTAATATCGAAGGCCAGGTTTCAAATTCCAAATAGCATTCATGACTATGCCCCTAGCCATCGGCTAGGGGAGGGGCAAAAAATCCGGAGGGGGGCAAGTTTCACTGCAGACGGACAGGCATAAGGAGAGTGGACGATCTCTAAGGTCATGAGTTGAGAAATCATGACATCTAAGCAGTGAGGGGACTTACCACTTCCCTCCGGGCGCTATGAAGAGAAAAAAGGTGTTCTAGAATGCTTTTTGTTTCATCGGGATAATCAACTTGGATAGGTTCATCTTCTTCTACCCAAAATTTGATACGGTCAAGGCTTAAAGCGGAGAGGTCTGGAGCAACGGGCACACCGAGACGAGCGAGTGCTGCGGCATTGCATTGTTGTTCATATTGACCTTTGATTGGTATAGCAAATAGTTTTTTGCCCAGAAATAAGGCTTCTGCCGGCGACTCAAAGCCGCCGCCGGTCAGAATACCACTCGCGTGGGCTAGACTATGGATAAAGTGCTTATTGTCGACTGGATGAATCCAGACGTTGCGTTCTCTGAAAGAGTACTGTGTGTTTTTTGAAAAGACTTGCCAGTCTGCTTGCGGAATTTGGTGCAAGCTCTTGAGCAATCTTCGGTCGCTGATCGCAGGCAAATAGACAGTATAATAGCCTTGGTCTGAAGTCTGGAGTTGGCGGATTTCTTGGCGAATGACAGGCGTGTGAATATTACTGTCATAGCGTTTGAAGTGAAATCCTATCGCTTGATCAGCCGGAGCGTAGCGACGTAGTACCCATTCTCCAAAGCGTTCTTTTTTCCCTGGTCGGGGAACGCGCTCAGAAGTAAAAGCAGCTTGATGCCCCAGAGCGATAGTAGGAACTTTACGCAAACGAGCAGCCCAAGCGGATACAGGCTCAAAGTCATTGATGACTAGATCATATTTTTCGATAGGCAAGTTTCGCATCTCTCGGATCAAGCGATTGGAGAAACTCGTTCTTGCGGAACGACGATAACTGATGCCTCCTTTATGGTTATAGTGAAAGGAAAATCCTCGGTATTGGTAGTCAAACTGCCAAGGAAAATTGACTTGGGATTGCGTACCACTGATAAGTAGGTCTAGATCCACTAAGTCTTTGAGGATCGGTACGATATCGCGGGCTCGGCTCAAATGACCGTTGCCAGTGCCTTGTATGGCGTAAAGGACTTTCATGAAGTAGAGCTAAGCAAGCTGACTTGGAGGGATTCTTTCTCGATAATCTCGGTACCACTCTTTGGTGGCTCTGGTTCCATTAGTTCTACTTCGGCTGCTTTACGTTCGTGTCTACTTTCCTTGCCAAAGGCTTCATCATAAGAAAATAAAGACCACTCCCCTTTGTGATATTCGAGGGCCGTAAGGTTTTCAATCCAATCTCCGCTATTGAGATATAGCAAAGAACCTTGCTCGCCTACCCAGGATCGTATCTGAGGTTGGTGTATATGACCGCAGATGACATAGTCAAAGCCTCTTTTGGCGGCTCGCTCTGCAGCAGTATTTTCAAAGTCGCTGATATATTTTACGGCTTGTTTGACACCGTTTTTGATTGTTTTGGAAAAGGACATTTTTTGCCGGCCGAGCCGAACGAGTAGTCCATTTACTAGGTTGTTGATCACGATAAGGAAATCATAGCTCAAACCGCCTAGTTTGGCTAGCCATTTGGCATGTTGGATAGAAGCGTCAAAAACGTCTCCGTGGAAGATCCATGCTTTTTTGCCGTCGATTTCTAGCTCTAGCTGATCCAAAAGGTGGAAGTTGCCAAGGGAGGCATCTGAGAACTTGCGAAGTAGTTCGTCGTGATTGCCTGTCAAATAATAGACAGGAACCCCTTTGGCAGAGAATTTTACCAACTCTTTGATGACCTGCATATGGGCCCGTGGCCAGAAGCGCTTGCTAAACTGCCAGATATCAATGATATCTCCGTTTAGGATTAGCATCTCTGGTTTGATGCTTTTGAGGTAGCGTACAATCTCAAACGCCCGGCAACCATAAGTGCCAAGATGTAAGTCTGAGAGAACGACGATTTCTACTTTTCGTTTTGCCATTTGATCTGTGTTGAAGAAAGAAGAAAGCCCGGCCTTCCCTAGAACCGGGCCCTTCGGAGCTACACAAAGAACGTAGGCGTATGTAATAGCCTAGAGACGCTAAGGGCGTCTATTTCCTTAACCAAATAAACCTAAACTTAAATCGTAGCGGTAAGGCTTGTTGTCTTGAGCTTTTGGCGTGATGAATTTGATTTAATTCAAAATTTCAAATATTCAAACCATCAAGATTTTCACTACACTTCAAATGTAGAAAGTGCTTATTATCTGCCTGTTAGGCCCACGAAAAGCTTTTGATATGTTAGTGTTACAGAGGGGTTAAACGATTTTGGGCTAATC
>JBCAWW010000717.1:0-3577 GCA_038534415.1 Bacteroidota bacterium
CTAAGAGTTCGTCTTTACTAAAGGGCTTGGGCAAATAATCATTAGCACCTGTTTCAAAGCCTTCCAAAAGGTCCTGTACTTGGTTTTTGGCCGTAATCATAATGATCGGACACTCAGAAGGGAGGTAGCGTTCGCGGATCCGCTCACAAACTTCATAACCAGACATCATGGGCATCATAACATCCAATAAGACAAGGTCATAAGCGCCGTTTTCTTCGATCAAATCCAATGCCTCCTGCCCACTTGACGCAATGCTAAGTTGATAAGGCTGATCAAGCATGTGATTTTGCAATACTTGCTGATTGATCGGTTCATCGTCGACTACTAGTATCCGTGCCTGATTCGAGTTTGAAGCGCTGCTCATCGTGCTCTGGCGGCTAGGCATGTCGACTACAACGGGTCTCGAAATCTGCGATCCTGTAAAGTTCTTGCCTTGCTCCATACCCGCAGGCGCAAGGGGGATACTAAGCAAAAAATTGGTTCCTCCGCCTTCTTCTGACTCGACCCAGATCCGGCCTTTATGCAGCTCAACCAAGCGTCGAGTGATACTAAGCCCTAGCCCTGTACCTCCAAATTGGCGTGATATAGAGCTGTCTCCTTGCTGAAATTCGTGAAAAATCACATCCTGCATCTCTTCAGGGATGCCGATGCCGGTGTCAGAGACTGAGATAGTGACTTCTTTATCATCCCTTCGGGGAACGCTTATTCGGATATGACCTTTTTCGGTAAACTTGATGGCGTTGCCTATCAAGTTTTGTAAGATTTGTTGGAGTCTATTTTCGTCCGCTAGCAATAGAGGCAAGTCCTGTGGTACCTCGTTGTGGAGTCGTAGGTCTTTGCCACCGATTAGCGTCTGATTGATCTGCATGATCAATTGACTGAGGGCATGTAGGTTGACAGCCTTGAGCTGGAGGTCAATGGTATAGGTCTTGAGACGCGAAAAGTCTAAAATATCATTGACGAGGGAAGACAAGCGTTGTCCGGAGGATACGATCAAATCGAGATTGCGCCGATTGGTTTGACGGTCTTGTTTTTCGATGCGATCCCGCAAAGATTCCGCTAGGCCAATGATTCCTTGCAGAGGAGTCTTGAGTTCGTGAGAGGTCGTCGCCAAGAACTCATCTTTGAGCAAATCCAATTTGCGGAGTTTTTCGGTAGCCTCTCGCTCGAGAGCTAGTTCTCGCTCTTTTTGCTCTAATTGGCGACTTTGCTGACGCAAGCGCAGTAAAAGCACCAAGTAAAGCAGCCCGGCTATGATCGCCGAATACAACAAAAATGCCCACCAAGTGCGGTACCAAGGTGGCATAATCTGAAAAGAGTAGGTCGCCGTCTCACTGATACGGCCATAGCTGTCTTTGGCTCGCACATGAAAAGTGTATT
The DNA here is from genome assembly GCA_038534415.1 of Bacteroidota bacterium. Lineage (GTDB taxonomy): Bacteria > Bacteroidota > Bacteroidia > J057 > J057 > JBCAWW01. Next base: position 1,381 of record JBCAWW010000717.1, read on the forward strand.
TGCCTTCACGTAGCGCAGTATAAGACTTAATGCCTTCGGCTTTCCAGTCTGACCATTGCGCTTCATAGCCTTCTAGGCGATAGCTATAAAGCGGTTGTAAACTGGCAGAGTAGAGAGGACTGATAAATTTAAAATCGACTTCTCTGATCTCGGCAGGGAAGGTCATTTTTGCATTTTCCGGCTGATCATTTATCAAAAAGCCATTTTCATCGGCAAAATTGCCACTAAAGATGACCGAATCGCCATTGAGTTTTAGCTCACGGATCAGGCAAAGGAAGGGATCTACGGTTTTAGAACCCGCACTGATATCGATGCGATAGAGGTTTTGTACCCCTCCCATCCAGATGGTTTGGGCATTTTGGGGATAGATAGACCAGACATCTGTTCGTATCGAACGAAATTGCTGGTCGTACCAGGCCATTTTGCCTTCATTGATTTGCAAATAGCCATGCTTGACGGGTTTGCGATCCGTCGTCATCCAAAGGCGTTGTTGAGCGTCGGTTTTGAGTACATAGATACCTCCAAGGTCTTGAGACAAAGCAGCAAAGGCTGAGTCAAGTACTAAGCTATCTTGGCTTGGATTGAGTTTGAGCAGGCCTTTTTCACTGCCAAAGTAGATGGAATCATGCCATTGGGCCAATTCTACTTCTGCGATCTCTGCATCAAGTCCGGCACCGCTTTTTAGCCTAAGGGTAGGTTTTGCAAGCAAGGCATTTTCAGTAAGTGGGAAGGCGCTAAGCTGTTTTCGAGCGACCCATAATACTCCTTCCTTATCTTCTTGAATCGTACGTACCTGATGCTCAATGCCAGCTACTTGTCCTTGCCACTTAGGTGCTGCCTCTTGGAGATTGATGAGGCCTAAGCCATTGCCAAGGCCTACGTATAAGCGTTCCGCGAAGCGGCGAGAACGATAGAAACAAAACCGGTACTCTTGAGGCCCACTAGGACCGAGCTCTGCCAATCGATTGCCATCCCAGACCTTGACTCCGGTAGAAGTGGCAATCAAAAGTTGATTTCGGAGCGTGTCAAAGTCCCAAACCTCCTGTATATCCTCGCTGAGGGGAGAAACCTGTAGCTTGGAAAGCGACTTTGGATCCACCGAGGCGACATAAAGGCCAAGGGTAGTACCGATAAAAAGTTGATTGCGCCATTGCTGCATCGCGATGACGGTCCCCTTGATACCCTGCTTATTGGTGTAGCGACGGAGGACTAGCGGGATAGGTACTACGGCAATTCCCACGTCCATGCCCATCCAAAGATTGCCTTCTCGGTCTTGGTCTAAGGTGATGATGGAGTTGGTTAGCAGTCCAGAACGGGCATCTATTTGTTCGAGTAGTTGGCCTTGAGTATCGAGTAAGAGGATGCCTTCCCCATCTGTGGCGAGGCCTAGACTACCATCTTCGAGCCGTACAGCATCTCTTATGGTAAGGCGTGGAAACAAGGCGCCTAAATTGGAGTAAACCGCAAATTGATCGTTTTTAAGACTGAAAATCCCCTGCTCTTTGCTGACCAATAACCACTCATCGAACTTTTGCCCCTCGATAAGCGCGATGGCTTTGAAGGGAGGAGGGCTCTGGCGGGAGAGCGGAATGAGTGTTTGCTCCGCAAAACGATGAAGTCCCTTTTGTGAGAGCCAAAGAAAGAGTTGATCGTTGCGCGTAGCGATGGCATCAATCTCGCTGGGGCTCGTCCAAGTGGAAAAACTTTGCTCTTCTTCGTTCCAAAAAATCAATGATCGGTCGGTTTGAAAAATCACTTGCTCCCCAATACTGCGGATGCGTTTGATCTTGCTCATCTCTCCCATCTCAGGCATGAGCGCCGATAGAGAGTGAAAGTAAAGTTTGCCCAGTGAATCGGCTTTGATGAGACCAATTTCTTTGTCGTCAGCTAGGTAGATTTTCCCCTTTTGAGACCTTCCGAGGCTCATTTCACCTCGCCCTTTGGTATTATCTACTATCTGCCAGCGGTCTCCGTCAAAGCTCAATACTCCGCTATTGTTGGAGATAAATATGAGTCCTTGCGAGTTTTGAATCGCCCCCCAATTTTGCGGTCCAGCCACAAAGTCTTCGCCACTATATTCATCAGGTGAAAAGTTGCGTATAAAACCAAACGGGGATTGGGCTTTCAGATGAGGGATAATTCCGAAAAGCAGAAACAGTCCTAAACCTAAAAGCAGCTTCCTTGGCCGATATTTGGG
>JBCAWW010000718.1:0-3577 GCA_038534415.1 Bacteroidota bacterium
CTCAATTTATGCATAAAAGACCATCCTGGGCCTAAAAGGTTTGAATTGAGAAAAATCATCCATCTCGACTATTAAACACCATCAGCCCCACATATGTGACATATGCAGGGCTGAGATAAGCGGTTAGACGCTACTGTTTTTCAAAGTCAAATTTTTCTACATAGAAGCAAGGAAGCGCTCGATGACAGTGGTTACGTTGGGTTTGAGCATAAAAGTCAAGGCGATACCTGCGACCGCTCCCCAGAGGTGAGCGTCATGATTGATTTGCATCTCCGCTTTACGCATGCTATTGACCGCACTGTAGACGATAAAGGCAAAGGCGGCGATATAGCCAGGTAGCTGGAGAACCGGAAATTCATTGGACAAGAAGGGGATGCCAAACTTGAGATACGGATTACAAATCACCGCACTCAGGACGATTGCGCTGATAGCCCCCGAGGCACCTACACTACCGGCATAGCCTGTGTCTTTGCGATAACGGAGGGTGGGAATCAAATTGCCGATCAGCATACCTGCGACATAAAGAACGGCAAATTGCCAGTGGCCCAATCGATACTCGAGCATAAAGCCAAAAAAGACAAAGGTCACCATATTGAAGAGGAGGTGCATCGTATTACCGTGCATCCAACCACTGGTCAGCATACGGTAATATTCTTTGTACATGATCATATCATATGGGATGAGGGTATGTTTATCCCTGATATCTTCATTGATCAGTCCCCAAATACTAATCCCGATAGTGCTGATCAATATGGTCAGCGCTACCGGGGCATTGATAAAGTAATTTAAATCCATATGCGTCTGATGTTTGGTAAATTCTTGACACAAATAAACCAAACAATAGACTATACGAAAAATCGTTATTTACGATTTTCTAACTCATTCAGGATTCCTCTTCTTCCCATTTCATGGAACGTTTAACTCCCTTTTGCCATTGGCCGTAGAGTTTTTCTCGTTTTTCGGCAGCCATATCCGGACTGAATGTTGCATCGCGACGCCAGCTTTGGCTGATCTCATCCATATGCCAGTATTTGACCGCTAAGCCTGCCAAGTAGGCGGCTCCGAGGGCTGTCGTTTCGATCACTTCTGGGCGTTCGACGGTTGAGTCGAGAATATCTGCCTGAAATTGCATCAACACATTGTTGGCAGAAGCTCCTCCATCTACTCTGAGGGTTTTGATCTCCTGGTCGGCATCTTGCTGCATTGCGCCGAGTACGTCTCTGGTTTGGTAAGCAAGCGATTCTAGCGTAGCTCTGATGATATGTCCCTTGCCAGTACCACGCGTCAAACCAAAGATGGCCCCACGCGCATACATGTCCCAATAGGGAGCGCCCAAGCCCGCAAAGGCAGGGACTACTACAACCCCTCCATTATCTTCGTATTTGCCAGCGTAGTATTCAGAATCTGGGGCATCGTCCAAAATCTTCAGCGCATCGCGCAACCACTGGATGGCGGCACCGGCGATGAAGATACTGCCTTCCAATACATAATTGACCTTGCCATCCAAGCCCCAACCGAGGCTAGTGATGAGTCCGTTTTTAGAGAATACAGGCTCTTCACCAGTATTCATGAGCAAAAAGCAACCTGTACCATAGGTGTTTTTGGCCATGCCCGGCTCGAAACAAGCCTGCCCAAACAAGGCCGCCTGTTGGTCGCCAGCTACTCCTCTGATTGGAATCTGTACTCCATCAAACCAAGCGGGATCCGTCATACCAAAATCGCCACTAGAAGGACGCACTTCAGGTAGCATACTCGCTGGGATATTGAGTTCATTTAACATCTTTTCATCCCAAGCGAGATCCTTGATGTTGTAAACCATACTGCGGCAAGCGTTGGAGTAATCCGTTGCGTGCACTTTACCTTTGGTGAGATTCCAGATCAACCAGCTATCGACCGTACCAAAGACGAGGTTTTCTTGCTTTACATCTGGATTGTTGAAAGCGATATAGTCGAGTATCCATTTGATTTTGGTACCCGAAAAGTAGGCGTCAATCACTAGGCCGGTATTCTCACGGACATAGTCGGTAAGGCCTTTTTCGGTGAGTGCATCACAAATCGAAGCGGTACGTCGGTCTTGCCATACTACGGCATTATACACAGGATTGCCGCTTTCTCGGTCCCATACGATGGTGGTTTCTCGCTGGTTGGTGATGCCGATGGCGGCGATTTGGCTAGGCTTGATGCCGGTATCTTTCAAAACAGCACGAGCCACGGTGATTTGAGAGTTCCAGATTTCCATGGGATCATGTTCGACCCAACCTGGTTTGGGAAAAATCTGAGTAAACTCCTGTTGAGAGCTGCCGACAATTTTAGAGTTCTTGTCAAAAATGATGGCCCGAGAACTAGTCGTTCCCTGGTCCAATGCGAGAATAAATTTGTCCATTTTATCTTCTTGGATAGATTTAGCGAAGTCCTTTTTAGTAGCAAAGTAATCAGTATAAAGTATCCCGAAAGTAGCTATCGGGAGTAAATAGACCCATAGCCTATCAATCTTTAAATACGCTATACTTAATACTAGCTACTTATTTATAGGGGAGAAGTTACTAAAAAAATACCTTTCAACTTTATAGGTTCTACCCATTCAATAAGCGTATATTTCTGTCCGTTTTTTGCTAGCCTGCCTACGCAAAGAGCTGATCACTACTCAACGATTATTCCTATGTCTCAAAAACTCTGTCTCTGGTCTGGACCACGCAATATTTCTACAGCCCTGATGTACAGTTTTGCTCAGCGTCCTGATACACAAGTGGTAGATGAGCCCCTTTATGCGCACTATCTCAAAGTAAGTGGTGAAGAACATCCTGGCAGGGCTGAGATAATGGCAGACCAAGAAAATGAGGGCGCAAAGGTCGTCGCCCGGATGCTCGGAAAATGGGACAAGCCGCTGGTGTTTTTCAAACAGATGGCCCACCACCTCATGCAGTTAGATAGAGCCTTCCTCGCTGATACGGTCAACCTATTGCTGATCCGTCAGCCAGCTGAGGTGATTGTTTCTTTTTCCAAGGTGATCCCCCAGCCCAAACTCTATGATATTGGCATCAAAACTCAGTATGAGCTTTATCAGGAGTTGGTCGCTATGGGACAAAACCCCTTGGTGATTGACGGTCCAGAATTGCGTAAAAATCCCGAAAAAGTCCTCCGAGCCATTTGTGATAGAGTAGAGATTCCTTTTTTTGAGTCTATGCTGAGCTGGGAGGCTGGTGCTCGGCCAGAGGATGGGATTTGGGCTCCCTATTGGTATGATGCCGTACATCGCTCTAGCTACTTTCAACCTTATGAACCCAAAAATGTGGAGGTCGCAGCCCACTCACAAAGCGTTCTCGCAGAGAGTCAACCCTACTATGACGCCTTATTTAAACACGCAATAAAAGCCTAAAAGCATGCAAAAATTTTATCCAAAAAACGCAGACATCAAGGTCTACGTTGGGGGAGAGATTGTCCCTCGTAACGAAGCAAAAGTATCTGTCTTTGATAGTGTCGTACAAGGAGGTGATGCTGTTTGGGAAGGGCTCCGGGTTTACGACGGCCGGATTTTTTGCCTCGATAAACATTTGTATCGCTTACAGGCTTCGGCTCG
>JBCAWW010000719.1:0-3576 GCA_038534415.1 Bacteroidota bacterium
CTACTGATAGCAGAAATATACAAACCCCCACAAAATCAATTAAACAATTTTACGTCATATTGAAAAATTATTTCTATTTTTTAGCCATACTCCCCTATCAGTTGTGACAAAAAAACTCCTTCGGAGAACGCTCACCTCTAGCATAAAAAGCTGCTGGATAAGCGTTCTCCGAAGGAGATACCTAAAAAATGAAATGTAAAAACACTACAATTCGTTCTCTGCTACTGGGCAGACAAAGTCAGTTTTTCGAGCTTCTCCTCTGGGTGCTTGGCGCTAAGGAGGTGGCTTTGAAAATCCTTAGCCAAGTAAGCGGCAATGCTATCCATATAAGTTCGAGAAGAATGACTCAACATACGAGCTAAGGGCGGTTCGAGATAGGGGGGACGATTTTCGGCATCGCTTTGGCCAAGCATTTGCGCGAGTTGTTGGTTGGAGGCGATACGCAGAGAATCCATTTGCTTGTATATCTCTGTTTCTGGCTCTACGCTACTCCCCAAGACCTCAAAAATCTCATCCATGGATTCGATATAAAAGGGGATACCTAGATTCAATACCTCTGCATCCAAGCCAAAGGATTTGCGGTGGATCGGATCATCCAACATGCCTTCATAAGAACGTGGATTTCCCGTCAGCCCCGTACTAATTGCCCCCGCTAAAAATGAAGGGATATAGTAGAGTTGATCCGTTTTTTCCATCTGAGGGTAAAAGTCTTTGAAGGTAGCGTAAAAGTATCTTTGCTTATCACAGCGAATACTAATCATGACGATCTCGTTTTCAAAAAAGCGTTCGTAAACGTTACCAGGCGCTCCATCCAGAGACTTCTGCTTCATGTATTGTAGCATCTGCAGGACGGTCCCCTTACCAGAATTATCTACTGCCCCTGCATCAACAAAGTGACCTTTACCTTCAATCTTGGCCATAGGGCTAAAGATCGGAAAGCGATTGGTCGTCATGAGGGCATCTGGAAAACTGATCGCTTTGGTTTCGTCCTTGATATCACAACTCCTACTAAGGTTTTGATAAGTCAAATCGGTCACTCCACCAAAAATATCTTGCGCCTCCGCTGGATCGAGCGGATGCATGATCCCCTTGCTACCATCCTCTACCCGCGCCGTATTGGTGATGAAAAGCGGAAGCTTGTAATCATTTTTTTGCCAGAGATAATCATACGAACTGGTAAAAAGTGGATCTTTATGGATATCCAATTGATTGGGGTCTCCCGCTGCACTGACATTACCAAAATAATTACGGCCCATCACATCCATGCGATCGTCTACTTGAGACATACGCTCAAGCGGCACAAATTTATAAGGCCAACGCGTCAACAAGCCGCCAAAATCTGCACTCAGAAAGTTATAATCTCCGAGGGTTTGGATGCGTTTATCGATTTCATGATCATTGATGGTAGAATCTGCATAAAGATAGGTGTACAAGCCTAAGCCCACGCTACCACCTGATGCTCCGGCTGAGACAAACACATCTTTCTGGAAGTCAAACTGCTTCCCAGACTCGGTTTCTAGAGAATGCAAAAGTCTAGTGGTCCAATAGGCCGCTTTCAAGCCTCCTCCGTCAGATGCGATGATATAAATAGGATGAGTAGCGTTCTGCGAAGCAGCCTCCCGCGAAGCCAAAAACTGCTCAGTATAAGCCTCTAATCCCCACTGTTGGGCCGAAGGCTCCGCTTGATAGATAAGCTCATGATAGTCTCCTGCACAGCGGTTGAGCACAAAACAAACGGCTAGCGATCCTAGGAGTAATTGCTTCACTCGCAAAGGAAGGCGGGTTTTTTGCCCGAAGGAAAGCTCTACTTTGGTATAGGGCCCGATGATGGTTTCTTCTGCCGTTTTGGAAACCGCTTTTTCTCGAAACAGCTTTAGTTTTAAGGGCCGATAAATCCGCATATCGCGACGATTGTCCAATTGTATGCCTGCATTATTAGCAGTAGCAACTTGGTTTGTCTCATTCACAGCTGCCTCTCGCTTCAAGGCCGGAATTAGGGAATAAATCCAATTCAGGATGCGGTAAACGAGCGATACTTTGTCGCTTTTTGAGGCGCTATGACGGGCAAACAATACCACACTCCGATCGACAATGGCAATGGAAACCATCAATCCATTGATAAAGATGAAAAAGATATTGAGTGGGTTCAAGAAATGTGCGCCGCTCACATAGTGAGTATCAAAATGCACCATGGTGGCAATGAAAGCGATGAAAAACATGATCATCAGGCCAGCGTTCCACATCATTAAAACCGTAGTGCCGGGATTGTCAAGCCTTTTGACCATCCAATCCAAAACACTACCCATAGCAGTTTCATAACGGCCTCGGCGACGAAAGTAAGCCAATCCCATAAAGGAGAAAAGTAGGTTAAAGGCCGCAATCAGAAATATTCGAGTGGCCTCAGCCAGCTCCAAAGGAAGAGAGATCAAAATAGTTGCCAAGACCAAACCGGATAGTAAACTCGCGATTATCAGGCTTGGCAATAGATGGGTAAAGTTGAGTCCTTTCCGCTTCGCGAACCGCTCATCATCAGCATTTTTGCTAGCTGAGTCAGCCGCCGCTTTGCTGCTCTGACTCTGATTATCTTTTACTTGAGCCCCCTTGCTAAAAAAGTAGACTATACCCGCGGCGATCGAGAGCATCACGCCAATAAAACCCCAGCTAAAAAAGTTTTGAAAATTGGCATAGACGCCTACCTGCCAAGCGGCAAGCAATGGAAAGGCCGAAAAGATTAATAAAACCACCAAATTGATTCCCAGTCGCTTATATCCATTTACCTCATCATCTTGATTTAGATTGTTCAGGATGGGTAGGTGGCCCAATCTATTTTCTACCATTTTTTCGTGCAGAGACACCAAAAAATAAAACACGATCACAATGAGGCCGCCGATGCTTACCGGATAATTACTGATAAAATTGGCATCGCCCAGGCCCTGACTCACCCCTGCGAGCAGATTGCACAAAACGATGATATAGATGGCGCCAAATACTCGTCTAACCTGGTGAAAGGTTTGATGATCGCGGCGGCTAGATTCATTAAAGATGGCGAAGTTCTCGATGATATCGTTTTGATCATTGATGAGTCTTGCCATTACTTTTACTGGAAAAATCAAATTGACGAGCAAATGCCAGCGTTTGATTTTATTGATATCAGCATCTCCGATGTAGTTTTTGTAATAAATGTCGCTAAACATCAAATAGTAAGGCAGGAACCAAACAATGATGACGGAACTCGGAAACTGGACCCAAAACAAGATCAGATTCCAAGCCTCAGTATCTTCCAACATACCGACAAATAAGGTCTCGGTTTGCTCAAAGGCCGCCAATGCGATGCCCAGTACCAAGAAGTAGATAACACTGATGTAAAGGTAGCGACTATATCGCTTCAGGAAGGCCGAAACGTCTTCCCAATAGTGAACCAGCATCAATAGCAAAAGACCGAAGCCAATGAAGCTAAAGATGCTAGACAGGTTTGATTCAATTGAAAATGAGGTAATTACCCCCAGTATTCCGGCCGCCATATGAGGACGTGGAATACTTTTCATAGCAGATTTGAATAGGTTTGTCATCTTGGAT
>JBCAWW010000720.1:0-3572 GCA_038534415.1 Bacteroidota bacterium
GTCATAAAGTAAGCACCATTATGGCTAAAATCTGTACTGGCTGGTAAAGAGGCAGTGGGCGTAACTGAAGACGCATATGCTTGGCGATAAAAGCGAATATCGGGATCAGTGGCAAGTTCCAATAAGACCTGATAAGTACTATCTATGGCCTCTACCTCATAGGCGTATTCGGCGATACGAAGTGCGATCGTTGCATCTTCTTCCCGATTTTCGGCTACGTAAGTGAGGTAATTACTGACCTCTAGCAAACGTGATTGCTCATTGATCTGCGCATTTTGGGCTTGAATCTGGGCGAGTTGGGCCTCGGCGACCGCTTTGGCGCTATCAGCAGCGGCCAATGCAGCAATTGCTTTGGCTGCATTGAGGTCCGCAAGTGCTTTGGCGGCTTCGGCATCGTTTTTGGCAAATAGGGCTTTTTGAAACGCAAGCTGCGCCTCTCTTTCAGCTTCACGGGCCATGGCAGCAGATTGCAAAGCAAGTTTTTGACTCTTTTCAGCTTCAATTCTTCTATCCTCTGCTAGTTGCTTTGATGCAATAGCTAGCAAACTTTGTTTTGTAGCGACATTCGCAGCACTGTCGGCTCTCAGTTTTTCTTGTAGCGCAAGCTCTCGCTCATGCACCGCTTCCTCCTGCGCTGCCACGGCATAGCCTCGCTGCGCAATGGCCCACCCCATACTCCCCAATGCAATCAAGGCCAATACGCCTGCTGCGATCGCGAGAAAGCCCGCTCTTTTTCGTTTTTTGCGTTCCCCTGCAAGGGCCTTCTCACTCTGCTCAGAACGAATTTTATTGGCGGGCATCAAAAACATCGGATAGAGGCTGATCCGATCATTTTCGTCTTGTCGTAAGACTCGGTCTTCTAGCAGGTCTGCCGTATGGGTATGGTCTTCCATCTCCGCTTCGCGGAACGATTCTGCTTTACCATCTTGGGTCAAGAAATAAGTCTCCAGCCACTTTTGCTCATACTTATCGACTTTCCCCCGATAAAAGCTCTCCACCACTCCATCTAAGTTACCCATGATTTGGGCAGACTGTAGGACGGGATCTAACAGGGTATCATGGCTCAACTCATAGCTCAGCCCACTCACTGTATTGGGCTCTTGGCGTATGATGCGTGAGTTGACCAATTTGACCAACATCGCTTCAGGGAAGCCCTGCTGCTCTACGATAGATTTGTCGAGACTGATCCGATTATTGTGGATGGTATCGATCAGCTGTCCTTCGATCAGATAACGAGCGAGGATTTGCTCGTGATCATCAAAGCGCTTTAGACCGCTCTCTAGATCATGGCCTTCGATCACGCTGACATAATAGCTACGCGATACAGTATCGAGATCACCGATATCAGCCTGATCCACTACTAAATCATTGGATTTTTGACTGATCACCCATGCCTCAATATGCTGACAAATGATTTGTAGCAAAAAAGGCTCAATCTCCCGACTATAATCTTTGGAGAGATAACTGAGAATACCTTCTAAGAAGCTAGGCGCATACGCAAATATGGGAGACAAAAAATTATCGCCAGCATGGCCTGCTGGTTTGACGATCGCTTGTCTTGCCTGCTGCAGACGCAGCGGTTTTACCTCGTAGGTGTTTTTGAGGATGTTGGGGATGCTAGGAGATAGGCGATCCAGAAAACTTAAACGATCCGAACGGATCCCCATCAAGAGTTTGAGCGTAGGTGGATAGTCCAAAAACTCCAACTCCTCATGGTAGCGATCAAATAGATCGGGATTTAGTTCTACTTGCTCATAGAGATTGGTACGGAAGTTTTCGGGCATCCGATTAAAGACGACTTCACTATACTCTTTGCGAAAGGCCTCTACCTGCTCTTCTGGATAAGTAAAGATTTCTTCAAATTGATCAAGGATGAGCAGTATCCCTTCCTCCTTACGCTTTTCCCATTGTAGCCGCTTCACATATTGCCACATAGAGGGCCTATTTTGTGGGCCACTCCCTTCGATCTCAGGCAAGAAGGCGGTTTTCTCTTCGAGAACGAGTCGCAATTTGTCTAAGAAAATCGAAGTCAGATTTTCAGGACGCTGCGGATTATAGCTTCCAAAGCGGATAAAGAGCGTATAAAATTGATTTCGCTCTTCGATCAAAGGGATCAGACCAGCATTGAGCAGGGAGGATTTTCCCATACCCGACTTGCCGTGCAATACGACCAAATCGTTGACATTGAGGTTTTTGTACAGTGCCTCAACATCTTGACTACGTCCAAAAAAGACATCTTTATAAGCCCGCGAAAAAGGGGCAATGCCCGGATAGCGTGTGATTTTACTCATGCGTCAATTTCGTCAGCTAAATCTTTGATAATATAGAGGACCGCTTGGGTGATTTTGGCTTTTTCGACCGCCCCTTCCGCTAGGGAGATCATCTCCAGGGCCAAATTATTGTTGTAACGCATCAATCTTGCTTCCAACATGATGATGTCATCGTCTTCCAAGCTATGCTGCTTATATACTCCTTTGAGCATCGTGATAGACTCCTCGAGTTTATCCTGCGTCAATAAGGTCTTCACTTCTTTGATCGGATCAGTTTTAGGCGCCATCGCGGCCTGCTCTTGATATTCAGGAGACTGTAGACGAGTATGGAGCTGATCTACAGTATTGACAGATTCTCCATCCAAAACCAGCATTTCGATAGGATAAAAGCTCACCGATTTCTCATCTAGTTTATTTCCTTGGTCCACCAAGGCTGTAGTACTGTCATCATCGCCTTTGAAACTTGTCAGTTTGTGCACCAAAAGCGGGATATACCAACGAGAAAAATCAAAGCCCATGAAAACAAATATTTTTGCCTCCACAATCCGGTTGCGCAGCTCTAGGGGCATCTGTTGCTCATCTCCCATCATTGAAATAATGAATCGAAAAAAGCTCTCATAAGTCGTAATCAAGGAATCTTCATCGCCCACATAGCCAAAGACATTGTACAAAATCGGCATGTCTAGTTCTGGAGGCTCCTCTGAGGTGCCGCCTTTGCGAGAGAAATAACAAAAATGTAAAGGCTTCTCCTTGCGCTCATATGCTTCTTTGAGAAAGCCATCAGCAGAACAGGAAATTACCGCGCTAAAAGGTATCTCCGCTAATTTGTCATAGATCTCATGCGGCTCCGTTTTTTGATATTGCTTCTTGAGCTCAATATGAAGCCGCATTTTGTCCCCAGTCCTAGGTTTGGGCTGACTAAATATGTAGAGATTATCGTAGTGAAAATCTAGTTTGTCATTGAAAAGGGACGATTGTAGATGCGTCCTAATATTTTCGTGAATTTTTTTTTGCTCCTGGTCCATCGCAAACTGAGGCCCCAAAAACAAAATACATTTTCCTTCAGAGAGATAATTTACACAGAGTTCAAGATTACTGTCTTGCAATGGCATACGGACAAATACACGGATTCCTAATATTTGGATATATTGACCTTTTGATAGTCAAAAATGCCATATGAATTGTATGTTTTAACTTATAAAGAGTAATCACGTAAGTAAAATCATACACTAGCATAATATCGACCGGCAGGGATAATTCGGCATAGCCTTGCGTTTGTGTCTGATATTAGTATTCGGTTCA
>JBCAWW010000721.1:0-3572 GCA_038534415.1 Bacteroidota bacterium
ACGACCATGCCATCATTATCACGCTGATCAGCGTGATAATGATGGCATGGTCGTACTTCCTGATCTACAAAGCCTCTCTGTAAATAGAGTTGTATTGGGCGGTAATACGCACCCTACTCTAGCGCCAGAGCTTAGGATCACCTATACCCAGCTTCCTCGTTAAGCAATACAATTTAGATTTTTGGGGCTACACTCATCGCGATGCGGAACTATAATCAGTACCGTTAAGCGCTGCATTTTTACTGTTAGATGTATTGTTATTACGTCTTGGGCGATAATGCCATAGGCTTTAACTTCATCAGACTAAATTATTAATCCAGAAAAATCTTTTTATGTGTGGTATTGTAGGTTACATAGGGTATAAAGAAGCATACCCGATCATCATTGAGGGGCTAAAGAGATTAGAATACCGCGGTTATGACTCCGCTGGTATCGCCCTAATGAATGGTAAACTTTTCGTTGAAAAAAAGCAGGGAAAAGTATCAGTGCTCGAAGAAGCGATAAACGGATCTGTCCCCAAGGCAACCATTGGCATGGGCCATACTCGCTGGGCCACTCACGGAGAACCCAATGATGTAAATGCTCACCCACATAGCTCTCGCAATGAGAAGTTTACGATCATCCATAATGGGATTATCGAAAATTATAATGTGCTGCGCCAAAAGCTAATCTCCTTTGGCTATGAGTTTAAGAGTGCTACTGATACCGAAATCTTGGCCCAACTCATCGAGTACATCTACGAAAACGGCAATTATGACGCAGAGGGAGCCATTAGAGCAGCCCTTAGTGAAGTTGTAGGTGCTTACGGTATCGTGGTACTTTGTCAAGACGAAGCAGATAAAATGTTCGTAGCTCGCAAGAGTAGCCCGATCGTAATTGGAGTGGGAGACAATGAATTTGTCGTAGCATCAGATGCTACCCCTATCGTTGCTTATACCAAAGATGTAATCTATCTCAACGATGATGAGATGGCCATTTTGGAACGCGATGAGTATACCATCAAAAGTTTAGAAAATACTATCGTAGCTCCAGTGCTACAAAAAGTAGAAATGGAACTAGCTGAGCTTGAAAAAGGCGGCTACGAACATTTCATGCTAAAAGAAATATTTGAGCAGCCTCGCTCTATTACTGACAGTTTACGAGGCCGCATCGATCCCGCCACCAATACCGTTTATCTTGGAGGTTTGGTCGATGTTCGAGAAAAACTCAAAAATGCCAAGCGCTTTGTCTTTGTCGCTTGTGGTACGAGTTGGCATGCAGGGCTAGTCGGAGAGTATCTTTTCGAAGAGTATGCACGTGTTCCCGTTGAAGTAGAATACGCCTCTGAATTTCGATATAGAGACCCAATCATCAATGAAGATGATGTCGTGATTGCGATCAGTCAGAGTGGAGAAACCGCTGATACCTTGGCCGCGATCCGTATCTCTAAAGAAAAAGGCGCCACTGTCTTAGGGGTTGTCAATGGAGTAGGTTCTACCATCTCTAGAGAGACTGATGCGGGAGTTTACATCCACGCTGGTCCAGAGATCGGAGTAGCTTCAACCAAAGCCTTTACCTCACAGGTAACTGTACTGACTTTGATGGCTAGTTATATCGCAGACCTCAAAGGGACTGCAACCATCAAAGGGCAAGACGCCATTCAAGAGCTCCTTCAGATCCCCAGCAAGGTGCAGCAAATCTTGGAATCTAATGACGAGATCATTCGCATTTCGGAGATCTTCAAAGATGCTTCTAACTTCCTTTACCTTGGACGTGGTTACAACTTCCCCGTCGCCTTAGAAGGAGCCCTTAAGCTAAAAGAAATCTCCTATATCCACGCAGAGGGTTATCCGGCCGCAGAGATGAAACATGGACCGATTGCCTTGATTGACGAAAATATGCCGGTAGTTTTTATCGCTACCCATGATGAGTCATACGACAAAATCGTTTCTAATGTCGATCAAGTAGTATCTCGCAAGGGTCGTGTGATCGCCGTAGTAACCGAAGGAGACGAACACGTACGTCAACTCGCAGAGTTTGTAATTGAGATACCAAAATCTCATCCTTCAGTGATGCCATTACTGTCCGTAATACCGCTTCAATTGCTAAGTTATCACATTGCAGTGATGAGAGATTGTAATGTTGACCAACCACGTAACCTTGCGAAGTCAGTTACAGTAGAATAGAGAGTACCTCAACTTTCCTCATAATAATACACAAACCGGTTCTAAACTTTAGGACCGGTTTTTTTGTATATTGAAAGACTACGCTACTTTTTTCGCGGGCTTTTTGACTGCGAAATGACTGACACTACTCGCAAATAATTCGCTTATGGGCGAAATAAAATTGAAGTACACGAACCAGCATTCGCGTTTTCTCGACATCGATCATGCACTGGTTCACTATCGTGATGAAGGCCAAGGACCGCCGATTTTATTGCTGCACGGCACCTTTGCATCCCTTCACACCTTTGACGGCTGGGTCGACGAGCTCAAGTCGTCTTACCGCCTTATTCGTTTAGATTTACCGGGATTTGGCCTATCAGAGGTTACTGAAGACCATGTTTATAGCATGGAGCGCTACCTCGATGTCATCAAAACTTTATTAGATGAGCTGGGTCTCGATCGTGTCACGATCGCTGGTAGTTCCTTAGGGGGCTGGCTAGCTTGGGAGTTTGCCTTAGATTTTCCCGACCTCGTCGAACGCTTAATCTTAATTGATGCAGCTGGCGTAGAAATTCATCGTCATATTCCTTTACCGGTCAGATTAGCGCGCTTGCCCTTCGCCACGAAGTTTGCTCCGCTCTTTATCAATCGACCCGTGATCAAGCACTTTATCCAAGAAGTCTATGCTGACCCCAGCAAGATCAATCCGGCAGTGATCGATCGCTATTATGAGCTTTTTGCTCGAGAAGGTAATCCCGAAGCATTTTTGTCCATTGTCAATTCCAAGTTCGAGGATCGGGCCCATGAACTCCCCAGGATTCAAGCTCCAACCATGATCATTTGGGGCGAAAAGGATCGCTGGCTACCCCTTAGCAATGCTTATCACTTCCTCAACGTATTACCGCAAGCCAAACTGATCATATACGAGGACTTAGGGCATATCCCCATGGAGGAGGCTCCCAAAGAGACTGCAGAAGATGTAAAAGAATTTATGCAGGAGTTTCAATATCCAATGAACTCCCAGCGGTACGCATCATAACTGACCAGATCTGCATACTCGGTTACGATTTTCTTGATAAAGCGCTCGCCATCAAAGATGAGCTTGGCGAGATAGGTATTTGCACCCTCTCCCCCATACAAGTAGAGATACAGATATTCCCCTTGAGGTGATAAGTACATCATCGTAGCACGATGAAACATCTCATTGTAGCAAAGGTTAGGGTCGTAGAGATTGCGGTAGGCGGTAGCAGGAATCAAAATATCCTTGCCATCAATGCTAATCCAAAGCGTATCGATCTCTTGGCGAGGGTAACTTTCAATCGCCCCAAAGGCCGGTAGACTATCAATCATATCGATAAGACTGTCCGTTCCGGCACGGAAAGTATAAGCATGCCCCAAAGTGTCATAACTACTCGTCTTAAGCCCGAG
>JBCAWW010000722.1:0-3487 GCA_038534415.1 Bacteroidota bacterium
GGTACATAGAGAAAAAAGGCTCATCATGAGCCATTTACGAAAAATTAACATGTGCTAAAAAAAATTATGGTTGCTAAAAAAATATTGTGTTGCGAGCCAAAAATAGGACGAGAAACAGAATTAAACAAATCCTCCTAATTCAGCTCTTTTTCCGATTGCGAGGCGGAAAGACTAACAACAAGACCGGCAATACCACCAAATCTGCCATCATGGCCAACAATAAAGCCAAGCCGACCAATAGCCCCATATAATAGGTCCCCTGAAAGTCGGAGGTCAGGAGCCCGAGAAATCCCGAAGCCAAAATTAGGGAGGTTAGCACAATCGCCTTGCCCGTACTGAGGTAAGTGCATTTGATGGCCTGCGGCAAGTTTTTGCCTTTGTCGAGTTCGATCTTGAGCTTACTGATAAAATGTATGGTATCATCGACCGCAATGCCAAAAGCAAGGGAAAAAATCACCGCCGTAGACATTTTCAAGCCAATGCCTAGATAGCCCATCAATGCGCCGATCAGTACCAAGGGCAGGAGATTGACGATGAGCGCGATAATCCACATCCGCCACGAACGATAGAGCAAGCCCATCAATAGAGCCACTACCCCCACTCCCAAACCAAGCCCTTGCAGCATATTGCGAACGACCGTTTCATGACTGCGATCCAAGAGAGTAGCACTTCCTGTCAAATAGGGTTGGAGTAGGTCAGTAGAGATCGAATCTGCGATAAACTGCCGGAGAGAATCATTTTTTTGCGCGTAGGCCCTTAGTCCGAGATCAGGCAGAGCGCCACTGATTCTCGTTTCCGTCTCATCTTCGAGCATGATATCATAGAGCCCGTTTTCCGCACCAAAAAATTTGAGTTGCTCGACCAAAGTTGTCAGCGTCTTATCGTTCCGCGGCAAGCGGTAAAACCTCGCTAAGCCCTCATGTAAAGAACTATTGGCGGCTTTGAGGTTACCGATCAAGCTATAAGTCCGTCTTACGCCATACTGCTGCCGCAGATAGGTTTCGAGCTTATCAATTTCTCTCAAGACTGGCACTGCCAAAACACTCTGGGCCGAATCTCCCAGCTGCAAACTCATCGTAAAAGGTCGTACCCCGCCATAGTTCGCCTCAAAAAACTGGATATCTGCTTGCAAGGGATGATCTTTGGCGAGTTCATCCGTGATGAACGCTTCTATCCCCAGCTGCTTCATCCCCCAACTACTCAGCACCAATATCAAGGCACTGCAAAGCGCAATTTGTATCCGATAACTAAATATCCATGCCAAGCTCCGGTGGAGCAGGCGATACCAAACTTTGCCCTGCCGATGAAAAGCCTTCGCTTTGGGCAAGGGTAGCAATAGCAACAAAGCAGGTAACAAACTAAATGTCAACACATAGGCGATCAAAACTCCCAGCGCAGCAAAACCACCCAAATGTTGATAAGGACTAATGCCGGTACCGAGAAGAGTCAAAAAGCCCAGAGCAGTGGTCAAAGAGGTCAGAAAGGTAGCGAGACCGACTTCCTTCCAAGCTTGATACAAGGCTTTGGATTGGGAAGCTTCGTGCTTGATCTCTGCTAGATATCGATTGAGCAGGTGGACAACATCTGAAACTCCAACAACCAACAAAATCGAAGGAATCAAGACCGTCATCACGTTGATTTCCACGCCGACCCAGCCCATGATGCCGATCGTCCAAATGACCGATAGCCCGACCACCAAAAGCGGCAATACAATCCCCCACCAAGTCCGAAAAACCCAAAACAAAAAGGCCAGGATCAGCAAAACGGAACCTAGCCCTAAGAAAATCATTTCTTTTTCGACCAATTGGGTTTGAGATCTCTGCGTATAGACCCCACCAGAGTAGTACACCTTTTCAAAGCTGAGGGCCCCTACTCTCTCCTGAATTTGTTGGAGCATTTGATCGGCGGCCTCTGGCCCAAGTCCTTTTTCGATACGCAGATACATACAGAGCGAACGCGCATCCGTAGCGACTAAATTGTAACGAAAATGTGGCACCGAAGCGAGGAAGGTAGAATCCTCAGCATAGCGTTCTGGTTGATCAAGGTGGATTAAGGGGATGGTAGCGCCAAGCCCGATGACGTTGAGTTTGCGAAAGGTGGCGTTTACGATAGAGGATACCTCGAGGACTTTTTCCTCTTGGAGGAGGGAGCGGCTTAGGCTATCTACCTCTTCGAGGAACGCTTGGTCATAGATTCCTGCTTCGCGATAAATGGCCAAGGCCATGTAGTCGTTTTCGTTTTCGAAGCGTTCGCGGAAGGCACTAAAAAACTGTAATTCAGCGTCTGACTCAGGAAATAAGCGTTCGACATTGTAGTCGTACTGCAACTGACTAAGCCCCAATCCTAAAGCACCACTAATCAATAGCAGCAAAATGAGGATCCCGATACTCTGGCGTTTGTTCAACATCATTGAAGGGGCAATTTGATCAATTTTTTAGGCTTTAAGCGTTAGCTGCCAGACAATTTTAAGACTTCTATTCACGCCATTTTCGATACCAATCCACAAAGGCTTTGGCATAATGAGTGTGCGCCTTGGCGTTGGGATGCGTATCGTAGGGATAATTTTGAAATTGGGCTTGGCTTAGGTCCAAAGCAGCATCGATAAGGCAATAGCCTAAATCTTTGGCTTTGACTTGCAGCGCTTGGGTAGCTTCATCCTGTGTAAGCGGAAAAAAGACCAGCTGAATGCCCGCCGCTCGGCCTAATTGAGCCAACTTAGCCAATAGCATTTCAGTTCTGACTTCCTTTTGACGATTGTCGCTCAGCCAAAATTCGGTACTACTCTGGACGGCATTGACGAGGGCTGAGTACGATCTTGCAGGCCAATGCTGATACAGTCCTTGCCACGGCTGATATCTAATCACCGTATCTGCGTCCAAATAGGGGTAGCGAAAGTGAGTTAGATGCTGAGGGTCAGTATTTTGAGAAAATCCTAAACTGAGGCCTCTCCGATATTCTGCATTCAAGCTATTGCGTTCGGCATGAAAAGAAGCATAGGCAATGACGACGACTGCTGGCGTATCTTGCCTTTGGAGTTGGGCTTGCAATTGGAGTAAGCTCTGGGTAGTACCATAACCGGGCACAGCCCAGTTGCGGAGATAAGCGTTCGGCAAGGCCGCTCTTATCTGCCAGGCCATCGTCAGACTATCGTCCAAACCATAGCCATAAGCATAAGAACAACCATAGAAGTCTATACGTGGCAAGCTGTCTCTGTAGTCCTGAACGCCTATATACCTGCGACCTTCTGCCAAATGCTTGCTGTTGAAAGCTAGTTTTTCATTGATCGAAAGCTGAAACGCCCCTACTCCAAGACGAAAACCGTAGATAGAGTCGCCCTCCAACCAATTGCTGGGCTGGGCCGATACTTGAAAGGCCTCATGTTGGTAAGGACGATAGCCCAAAACCCAAAGGGCAGCTTCTAACAAGAGAAGCGTTACCATAGGGTAGTATAAAAACCAAAAGACTTTCCGGCCTTAGATCGGAATAT
>JBCAWW010000723.1:0-3565 GCA_038534415.1 Bacteroidota bacterium
CTTTCTAGCTACCCGTTTTCTTTTTTGTATCCTCTAATTTGGATTGGAGTACTTTCAGAAAATCCTCTCCCTGGAATATTGTCTTTAGAAACTTGTAAAAAGTATATTCTAAATAAACTTACAGTTTCTGAAAGGGCTATGGTCGAGCAGCTTGTTTTACAAGATGACATAAATAGGCTCTTTCTCGAAGAAACCAAAAACTACATAAACAACAGAGGAATTGAAGCCTTTGAAGATTTACTTCTCAATGGCCCTCCTCAAAAAAAGGGAGAGGATTTTCTGAAAGTACTCCAATCCAAATTAGAGGATACAAAAAAGAAAACGGGTAGCTAGAAAGCTACCCGTTTTGCAATTTGAATGGTTTCATTAGCTGGGAGGAACAGCTGTTCCAGCTGGGCCGCCTCGATTATTAAACCAAAATTGCAATAGTAAACCGAGAAGCTGAAAGATGATGTCTGACAAGACCTTCCAGCCAACAACTGGGGATAACAATTGGGTAATTGACATGGGTAAAAACTTTATAATGATGTTCGACTAAATCACCTAGTGATCATTTATAAGGGTAATGAGGCAAGCTTTTCTTTTGTCGAAGAGCCTCTCAGTCTTTTTATCATATAGACCTTATCACTATGTCGAACAGTCTTAACTTGAAACTTTTCTCTAAAGGATTCTCTAGTGTTCTTACCCGCACTGTTTTTCAAATGCTTTTGGGAATAGGTCTCCTCTCACTTGGTACTTTCTATCTACCAATCTCTATCGGAGTCATCCTCGGCTACTCTATTAGTTATTACCGCCAAGATGGACAATTAGCATGGCCCCCTGATAAAACCACTTGGAAATGGGTCCTAGGGTTTGCCGGTGGTCTATCCCTCCTGGCTTTAGTTCTCGGACTTCCAGCGATGGGGGAATCCGCTCCTACCCCAGACCCTATCATGATTGACGCCTCTGCCGGCGTTATGTATTACCCGCCGCCTCCCAGCACAACCTACCTTGGTATTATTTACTTCTTCTTTACGGTGGTCGCCATGGGTCTCTTCTTCTGGTGGCGACAATATTTTCAAGCCGCCCAGCGAGAACTCACCCGCCACGGGTCAGCTCGTTTCGCTCGCCGCCATGAACTGCGAGCCTTCCGTTTTAATCCCGAAGGCAATAACATCTACATAGGCGGTGATGAATTCTTTTACTCACGTTATGGTCATCACCTCACGTTTTGCTCGACACGCGGAGGCAAGACGACTGCACTTTTATTGCCCAACCTCTTAGGAGCTAGTAGTGGCAATTCTTCTTGGCTGGTCATTGACCCAAAAGGGGAGTTGGCGGCCATCACAGCTGATTACCAACGTAGTTTAGGCAAGCAGGTCTACATCCTTAACCCGTTTGAACTTCTGGGAATGATGAATCATACCTACAATCCGCTAGACTTACTGGCCGATCATAGCCGTAAAAGCTTGGCTGATGATGCCCAATTGCTGGCTACCATGCTAGTACCCAAAAACGTCAAGCAGGATAGCCACTGGGACAAAAAAGCTCGTTCCTTGCTAGCCGGAATCATGATGCATTTGGCTACAACCGCCTACCAGCCAGAATCCAAACACGAACTGTCTTTAGGCTACATTTGGCAGGTTCTCAATTCTAGCCATGAGGACTGGTTAGCGTTTTTGACTGAAATGGCTTTGAATGAGCATCCCATCACTGGCTCAGTAGTGGCCGGCATTGCCAATAGCACTCTTTCTCTTATGGCTACGAGCGAAAAGGAGGCTGCATCAATACATTCAGCCTTATCCGGTTGGATGGACATTTTCAAATCACCCCAACTCCGGGAAAGTTTACAGTCCTCAGAGGTGAATATGAACCTACTTTCGCAAGGCAATATGGTGGTGTACGTAAATGTGCCTGCAGAAACTTTGGCTACGCATTTCACATGGCTTCGTATTGTCATCACCACTGCTATGCAAGCGGTAATTAGAAACCCTAAAGAGCAAGTGGTCTTCCTCTTGGAAGAATTCTACAGCCTTGGGTACTTACAGCAAATTGAGGTTGCATTAGGCACCTACGCTGGCTATGGTATCAAACTCTGGTGTGTACTCCAGAGCTTGGTACAACTCCAGTCGCTCTACGGAAAAAACTGGGAAAACTTCATCGGTAACAGTGCGGTTATCCAGGCTTTTGGTGTCAACGATCAAACCACCGCTGAGTACTTCTCCAAAATGGCTGGTACGACTTCAATTCCAACCTACAAGGATCAAAGGCAACGCGGCTTACCGCAAGGCTCGACCGGGCGGCCCTTACTCTCACCAGATGAAATCAGACGTTTGGATCAGGAGATGCTGGTCTTCATTGAGAATAATGCTGTTGCTCGCTTGCCCAAAGTTCCATACTACGAGCATCCCGTCTGGAGCCAACGAGCCAAACCTAATCCATATTACCGCGGATAATTACGGTCAGAATGCGACACTCTGGGTCCTTCAAGCATCATAGTAGTGAATCATAAATATCCACGATATGCTTAAAACCAGTCTTGGCTTCAAACAAGCCCTTCGCATCATTGGCCTCCTTTGGCTGATGGCTTTGACCCTGTGGTTGATGACCTATGTGATCAATTCTTTGGTCGTCTTCGGCGGCACCCAGACCATCATCTCTTTGGTTGGAATTCTGCTGCTGGCCTCAACTGGCCTCGCCTTTATCCTCGGCGGAAGAGGGAAGTGATGCTCATGCCCGGCCCCTTGGGGCTGGGCCTTCTTTTAATTCTTTACCAATAGCTTGAAACTCTTGATATACAGCTGATATGGACTTCCTCCAACGCCTTTACACCTTAGCCCAGCAGCTAGCGGATCTCATGACAGCTCTGCTACAGAAACTCGATAGCAAACCAACTCTACCAACTGAGGATGAATTTGTGGATACCGCTTGGGTCCGCCAAACCTTCGGTCTATCTAGCTCGACACTCTCAGACTACCGCCGCAAAGGCGTTATTCCCTATACCTACTTCGAAGAGCGGGGAAAGTACTTCTACCGCGTCAGTGATCTCTACCGCATTCTTGCTAGTAACTACACCGGCCTTGAAACTAGCCACAACTAACATAGCCTCATGAAATTCCTTCGCACTCAATACGCTGCCTTGTTCGGCATCATTTTGATTCTCCTAGCGACTGTAAAGCACGCTTACGAGGTCTATATCTCCATTATGTACATCAATACTGAACCAGACCTTTTAGCTACAATCTATATTATCACCATGCTGGTAGCGATTGATTTTGCCGTGCTGCTCTTTACCATCCACGGTAATACTTACGCTGCCCAGACTTTCGCCTTTATGATCTTCCTCCTCAATCTCTTTGCCTTCTGGCATCACCTTAGCTGGCCTGGCTGGGAAGCAGATCTCTTTATCTATTCCCCCGGACTCCTATTCTCAGCTATGTTTTCTTATGGTCTGTACTACTTTACCGAGGTCTTTTCCGAACTCCTGTATGCTGCCAAACAGAAAGCTGAGTCCGTAGAACAAGCGAAGACTAAAGATATCGAGCTGCAAGCTTTAACCGCTAAAGCGGAGCAAAGAGAACTCCTT
>JBCAWW010000724.1:0-3558 GCA_038534415.1 Bacteroidota bacterium
GCAGCAGTCAGAACTAATAAAATAGTGCGAAAAGTAGTCATAATATTAAGCGCTAAATTTTAGTTTGATGAATCGAATAATATTCATGAGAAATTGCATCCTTTAAAAATCAAGTAATAAAATACCCCTGAAAGGCTCAAAGCACAAGTTTTTTCAGGCTTGATGTATTCATGATGTATTGGTTTTTTTATATTGATGCAACTATGATGTAGACGATTTTTTTTATAACATATATAGAGGTCCTAATTTGAAATTAATTCTATTACTCGCAAATCTGCTGTACTCATGCAAATGCTACTCCGCTCTCTGGGTGGGCTTATGCTCTTTTGTTTTTGCATAGCCTCAACCCATAATTTGCTAGCGCAATTGTCAGTTAGTTCAACTGAACCTTTTGCAATGCCAACTGGCTACCTTGCACCCAATGGAGACTCTGTATTAAGACCATTGCCTTTGCGCAAGCTAAGTGTCAATGGATATTACAGATTCTTTGGGTACGGTCGTAACATGACGACCCCTTACCCAAATCTCAGTCCTTATGAAAAGTCTGCTAGTGTAGGCGATGGGTATCGAGAACCGATGCTATCTCTATTTGTTAGTGGTCGCCCAAATTCGAAATCTAGTTTTGCCACCGAACTATTTTTCTTCACCCCTTACGATGGCACAATCGATGGTAATGTATTTACCATGAACCTAGGCCTAAACTTTTATGGCAACTTCCGGACTAAGTACGGAAAGTTTGGCATTAGAGCTGGTGGCCTTCACTGGTATGCGATGAGCCCTATGACGATGGGAATCTTCCAGATTGCTGATCGCTACAGTATTTTTGACCGCACTCCATGGGAAGGCGTTGATGGAACTACCAAGTATGAAAACTACTACAATACTGGTGCAATCAATCAGGACCTTCGCTGGAACAACCGAGCTTTCCAAGGACTCATCATCGATGGCGGTAGCCTCCCTGGTAGAGTTTCCTTTGCCTTTCTGTATGGTAAAGCCCAAAACAATGGCGGTCTATTACAAGGCCAAACAGATCCATTGGCGACCATCATCCAACCCGGTATAGCAGGAAACATCCCTACATATGCTGGCTTTGGCGGTCTCAATCGCGCTTTGCCCAGCAGTTTTACTGGATTTCGTCTGAAAAAGGATTTTGGCAATAACTTCATCGCCTACAATACGATTTACAATCAAAGTCGACTTGATAGCATAAAAGAAGTTTACCAAACTTATGGGATCCACACATTACAGTTTCACTTCCAAGCTGCCGGTATTAATCTAGATGGTGAAGTTGGCGCTGGTAACTTTACCCTACCAGGTGCGGAAGCCAAATGGGGAGAGGCCGCTAATATCCATCTTCGGATTCCCAAAAAGTACACCTACTTGCCACTGGATTTTCAGTTTTACCAGATTAGCAAAAACTTTTATAATGATAATGGGGAGATACAGACCTTCTCCAATCCTGAAATTCAGAACTCAAGTATCGGTCCCAACCAAGTAGGTCAGGCCTCTGTTGCCGGTGCGCTCGCACAAGTCGGCCAGTTGGTCCACAATCGTCGAGGGATTAATATTAATACTGAAAAAAGTATAGGCCCCCTAAGACTTAATCTTGGTTGGGGTATTGCTCAGGAGATTGATACCCTCAGCAATGAGCTCTCTTATGTACACCGGATCAATGGCCTAGCGCTTTCGCGGATTTACAACCCGTTCCCCGCAGGGGCTACCGGCCCAACAGTTGTAGGCCCTTACGGCAGAGTCTTTACTTTCTTCCGAGGTGCCTATGAAAGAGTAGGCTTGACAGATTTTGATCCAGGAACTATCGAGCCATTGAATCGAAAGCATTTCCAAGCATTGGATTTGCAGGTAAAATATAAAGCGGATCTATTTAACCGTCCTCTTTATCTATTTTATTTGGGTTCCTGGATGGGCGCCAGCTCAAAAATCAAAGCTTTACCAGGATTTGCTGATGATGTATATCTACAGGCTCAATATCATGAGCTAGACCTATACTACGAGCTATTCCCGAGTTTTATCCTCACCGGATACTATGGGCTAGAATACATCAAAGGAGGTCGGGACACCGATTGGGATTTGACGACCCAGCAGCCTCGCAATCAGTTTGGCAGAGGGATAGCAGTCGGTTTTGACTGGACCTTATCCGAGCATTCAGCTCTCTTTGTACGCCAACGCTTCATGAAGTTCGAAGACCTGAGCTTCCCGCTTGATCAATATCAAGGCAACGAAACTACCATTGAATTAAAAGTATTTTTCTAATAATCCGCACTGAATATGTTACGGACTAAATTACTACTTCGCGCTTTATGCAGTGGATTGTTCATCCTCGGCTTATGCTCTAGTGAGCTTCAAGCGCAGACCGAGACACCAAAAAATCTCAACATTAACGGCTACGGCCGAACGCTTATCCAAAGGACTCAGTTAGGAGGTACGATCAGTGAGACGGATACCACCACAGCTGGAGATTTGATGGACGGTGAGTTCTTGCTCGACCTAAAGATCAATGCAACTCCCAACAAAAACTCTGAAGTACAAAGTATCCTTCGTCTTCGCAACGAATTTGGCGGTTTCTTTGGCTCAGGTATGTCAGTAGAAGTACGGGAGTTATTTGCTCGTGGTATTGTAGGCAATAGCTTTCGCTACCACGTAGGAGATATGGACCTCAAAATGACACCATATACCCTATTTCAATCTGATGCAGGCCTAAACGTCAATGAAGCTGAAATTTTCAGAGCCAGACAGGCACTAATCGACTACGAACAGTTTTATAATGGTGATGGTACTCGCCGGATGCAAGGAGCGAAACTAGATTTTGGTCTTAGCGCTGGTTCTATCATACCTGAGATAAACCTGACTGGTTTTTTTACCCGCGTTCGCGGAACGGATTTCTTCACCCTTCCGACCCGATTCGTTTCAGGTGGTACTATCGAATTGAAAAACCCTCGCTGGGGTAGCATCAGTGGAAATTATGTCAACACCTTTGACGCGATCTCTATTGGCGGCTTTGACAATGGAATTCGCAATCCAGTTCAGACCATCAGCGCTGATATCCATATTCTCAACAACGACAATATGGCCTTGGATTTTGAAGGAGAGATGGGACGCTCATCGATAGTAGAAACCCAGGAGACTGAGCCATTCGACAAAGACGATACGTTCGCCGAAGGCGCTCTAAAACTAGACCTCAAACCTCAAAATCTTCAAGTTACGCTTGGGTTTAGAGATGTTGGGCCTGACTTCTTTAGCATCGGAGCCCAAAGCAACCGCATTGATCTGAATCGCTCTAAGACATTTTACAATCGTTTGGGTAACGATCGTGTTACTCGTCAAACAAGTATTTTTGACATCAATCGCGACCGCAACCTATACACTTATGCTTTGTCTGACGTATTAAGGCCTTATGATCCTCGTTTTGGCAATACGCAGCCTTATGGTAGAGCCACTGCTAACCGTAGAGGTATCTTTTTAAATGTTGACTATGCATTGGCAGACAGTGCGATTGAACTGGGAGCAGAGGCCATGCAAATGTCTGAAATCAGAGGTCAA
>JBCAWW010000725.1:0-3553 GCA_038534415.1 Bacteroidota bacterium
TTCTAATATGAAACTCCAATCAAGTACACATTGGGTCCTAGCAGGCCTACTTTTCTTTCTATTTTCGCCTCCCCTACAGGCCCAAGACGAGATCAGCACTGAGGATTATACTCGAGCAGAGAAATTCCTTTATGCCAATACCGCTCCTTTGGTTTACAATGCCAACATCCGGCCAGTTTGGGTAGACAGTAAGCAGTTTTGGTTTAGAGATCAAAGCAAAGAGGGAATTGAGTTTGTATTGGTAAATGCAGACGCTGAAACGAGAGAGCCTGCCTTTAACCATGAAAAAATTGCGGCTTCTCTTAGCGAATTAACTGGCAAAAAAATCCAAGCCAATGCCTTACCCATTCGCTCTTTTGGCTACTCCAAGGATGGAAAATCCATCGAGTTTTCTATCAGAGGCAAAGACTACCGCTGTAATCGCGAGGAAGGTGATTGTATGGAGACAGAACTCAAGCCTTATCGAGATTATAGTGCGATTGAATCCCCTGACCCATAGATTATGATCCTTTATAAAGGATCATAATCTATGGGTCAGAGACCTAGCCGACGGTTCGGAACAACAGCTTACTACAGATGGTATCGAAGACTTTGGCTACGCTACCAATAATGCAGGCTGGACCAAAAGCACCCGACCCGTGCTGACATGGTCCCCCGATTCTCGTATGATTGCGACTTTTCAACACGACGCTAGAGGCGTAGGAGAAATGTACATGGTGAGCACCAATGTAGGCCACCCCAAACTCTACCAATGGAAGTACCCGCTACCTGAAGACAGCGTTATTTTCAGAATCCATCGTGTAGTGATACATGTAGAGGAAGCGAAAACGCTTCGCCTTGATATGGAGCCAGATCAGCACAGATCTACGATCACCGACCATATTGCCCTGCGCGATGGCAGCGTTTCTGACTTGGAATGGAGTAGTGATAGCAAGCATTTGGCTTTTGTATCATCAAGTAGAGATCATAAAAGTGCTACGCTGAGAGTAGCCGACCCCTTTACGGGCAAAGTCAAAACTGTCCTCAACGAAACCGTAGACACCTTTTTCGAATCAGGCTATAATGCCATCAACTGGCGCGTTCTGCGCAGCAGTAATGAAGTGCTTTGGTACTCTCAACGCTACAACTGGGGCCATCTCTATCTTTACGATCTCGATACAGGCGAACTAAAAAGCGAAGTCACCGCTGGTAATTGGAATGTGCTCAAAGTGCTAAGGGTGGACGAAGAAAATCGCAATATCTATTTCATTGGTTCGGGCAAGGAAGAGGGCGATCCTTACTATCAGTATCTATATCGTGTTTCTATGGACCCCTCCGGGGAACGCCAGCAAGCAGAAGATAGGGCCGAAAATATCGAAGTAAGCAATCTTTCTCCCGTCAATGCCAATCATAATATCAGCTTATCACCGGGTGGAAATTATTTTGTAGACACCTACTCTACCCCACAGACTGCCCCCGTCTCCAAGCTTCTAGATTTAGAAGGTAAAGAGCTTATGAAGCTGGGCGAGGCTGACATTTCGGAGCTAGAAGCCAGCGGATGGATTGCCCCAGAATCCTTTAGTGTCAAAGCCCGAGATGGCGAGACAGACCTCTATGGATTGATGTTTAAACCCAGCAATTTTGATCCAAACAAGAAGTATCCTATCATCAATTATATCTATCCGGGTCCCCAATCGGGTAGTATCCGTACCCGTAGTTTTAGCCCAGCGCGTGGGGATAAGCAGAGTATCGCAGAGCTTGGTTTCATTGTCGTCGCGATCGATGCCATGGGCACTCCCATGCGATCCAAATCCTTTCATACGGTCTATTACGGCAATATGGGCGACAACGGATTGCCCGACCAGGTGGCAGGCATGAAACAACTCGCAGAGCGCTATCCTTGGATTGATATCGATCGAGTGGGTATATATGGGCACTCTGGCGGAGGCTTTGCTTCGACAGCGGCTATGTTTAGGTACCCAGACTTTTTTGATGTGGCCGTGAGCGGAGCCGGAAATCATGACAATCGCAATTATGAAGATGATTGGGGCGAAAAGTGGCAAGGGCTACTCAGCGCCGAAGGGGAAGCCACCAACTATGACAACCAAGCCAACCAACTAGTCGCCAAAAACCTCAAGGGCAAGCTATTATTAGCCCACGGCACCCTCGATGGCAATGTACCGGTCTATAATACTTTACTAGTCGTAGACGCTCTGATCGCGGCTGATAAAGACTTTGACTTAATCCTTTTTCCCAACCGTGGTCATGGCTTTGGCAATGAAACCTATATGCTGCGTCGTCGCTGGGACTACTTCGTAGAACACCTCCACGGGCAGGCTCCTCCTGAGTTTAGTTTTAAGCCCTCGGGCCGGAGAAGATAAGCCCAACCCACAATGCCCAATAAGCAATGCAGCGGTAAAGCATACCGAAACATTGCTTATTGGGTATTTTTATGCGTTCTGCGAAGCAGAAAACCTACTTTTTTAGATAATCTGAAGGCTTGGTCCCGAATCTGCTTTTGAAGTTTTTGGAAAAGTTTTTGGCAGATTTGTACCCCACTGAGTAGGCTACATACTTTACGGTGGTCCGAGGATTTGCTTTGAGGGCCTCTAAAGCTTTTTGTAATCGCCTCTCCTTGATCAAAGCCATAGGGGTTTTGGCCGTGATGTCTTTTACCTTGCGATGCAAATGCGGCAGACTGATACACAATTCGTCCGCCACATCCTGTAAAGTCAGGCCAAACTTTTTGAGTAAGGGATCAATGGACTGATAAAATTGTGCTATCCACTGCTCTTTAGCATTTTGGCTCTCCACTGGATAGGCAAGTGCCAATACTTGATCAGTAGTCAGAAGAAAATCCTCCGAAAAGTGGATATTAAAGCCAAAAATCTGCTCTAATAAGTCATATAGTTTTCGACTGTCATACGGATAGGGCAGGACGTGGTAGGGTCTTGCTTCATTCTCTCCATCAGGGAGCTTTGCATCTAAACTGATCAATGGGATTGAAGCAAAGGAGGATTTGGTCAGAATATAATGGTAAAACAGTTGATTGAACCTGCAGGACTCGGTCAATATGATCAAGTCAGGAGTCCCGTGTAATAGCAAAGCTTCCACCCCAAAGAGCACATTGGGGACAAATTGGATTTGAAACAGTGGCTCTAGCGCAAATTTCAGGAAACGCGAGAGCTTAGGATTGCCTTGCACGACCATTACCCGAAATGCAGGCCTGCTCCCTTCCGCAATATGGGAGAAGGAATTAGGGATCGTTTTGTCATTTCCTGGCCTTTGCATAGCGAGGTCTAGCCTATTAGTAGCAATCATTGGAGTACGCTAAAGACAAGGCAAGTAAACTTGCCTTGTCTACTGAATCAAACAAACGGCTTCATCAAAAAAACTATCTACAACTTTAATATGCTTAGTACATAAAAGTCTATATCGCTGCTCCCAAAGCATGGAAGCAGTTGCTCAACTTTGACATTTTCGTCAAAGCTTTATTCATTTTGTATACACAATCGGCACCTCAGATCAGCAATAACAATCCGGTATCTAGCCTTCGTATTTTGCCTTTACCGAT
>JBCAWW010000726.1:0-3552 GCA_038534415.1 Bacteroidota bacterium
CGAGGCGCTACTTTAGGGGCTTCTAATATGGGTTTTATCAGGGTCAACACCAATCTTGGGGGCAACAATAGCACAGGCCTTCTGATCCGAGGCAATAGTTCCAGGGCTAGAGATAGTGCGGTGATTTGGAGCTTAGCGTTCAGCGAAGCTGTGGCCAATGTAGACCTCTATCTAGGCTCGCTCGACAATCATGACCACGTTCATTGTTATGCCTATATCGATGGCAAACCATTGCCACTAAGTCGATACAACTTTAGTATTCCGAATCCGGCTGCGGTGAAATTTACCAGCGAAAGTAGTTTGATTTGCGAGGGGGATCCCACCGGTTCATACTCTACCTTTGATGAAGCCTTCCGCTTGCGCATCAATCAGGCTGTAGATAGCATTGTATTTAGTGCCTTTAAAAATGATGGATCGGACAACAATGTAACCCTCTTTATCAGTGATCTTAGCTATTGTCTCGCCTCCGACTCTGATGGGGATGGCCTACTCAGTCATATGGATTTAGATGCCGATGATGATGGTATCCCCGATCTCGTAGAAACCGGTGGTTTGGATACCGATGGCAATGCTAAGGCAGATTGCTTTGATGGGAGCGGCCAGCTCGCGGATACTGATGGAGATGGCTGGTGTGACACTTATGACAATCGTGAAGGAAGCTTTAGCTCTGGAACACCCTTGACGATCCTAGATCAAGACCTAGATGGTATACCCAATTATCAGGATATTGATAGTGATGATGATGGTATCACCGATGTCGTAGAAAGCTTTGGTTTTGCTGCTGACGATGATCCAAGCAAGGGGCAAGATGGTCAAGTAGACAATGATACAGACGTCGACTTCAATGGTTGGAGTGATGCTTATATCAATCAGGTTCCGACGACGGCAGATGCCAGTAATAGCGAATCAAGCAATAATACTTTGGTAGATTTTACCACGGGTATAGGCAGTGTAGATAGAGACGGAGATGGTCTCCCCAATTTCTTAGACATTGATTCGGATGATGATGGGATTGTCGATCTCATTGAGGCCCAAGCTTCCAGTACCAATCGTTTGGATATCTTTGACGGGCTCGCCATTTATGTCCCTACTGATGCAGATGGGGATGGACTGATGGCCCAATTTGATCCTGATGAAGGCGGTAGCTATATCGAACCCATCAATACTGACAATACTGACCAAGTCGATTATCTCGACGAAAATGCTGATAACGATAGCTTTGCCGACTTACTCGAAGGGCATGATGCGAATGGGGATGGGGTAGTGGATCACGCTCCTGCTGGGGTTGATAGCGACCTTGACGGCCTCGACGATGCCTTTGACACCGATTTGGCTAGCCATGATCCAGAAGGCTCTAATCAGAGTATTCAAGACTCTGACAACAACCTTTTGAGTGGCGGGGAGCGCGATTGGCGAGAAACGGGTTCTACGACCTTCCCGGTGGAATGGCTCGGTTTTGAGGTGAAATTAGTAGGTCGAGATGCCTTGCTAAATTGGGAAACCGCTAGTGAAATCAATAGCGATAAGTACCAGATCGAACGTACGCTAGACCATCAAACCTTTGAAGTCGTTGGAGAAGTAAAAGCCGCAGGTACAAGCAATGAAACTCGTTCTTATACCTTTACTGATGCTGGGGTATTGGGCCTCAACCAAGCGAGTATTTACTATCGGATCCAGCAGCTAGACCTAGACGGAGGCTTTGACTTTAGTGATGTTGTAGAGCTTAAATTGGGCGGACAAGGCTTGAGTTTGCTACTAAGCCCCAATCCAACTGATGGACCGCTTGAAATGAATTGGGAAGGGCTTTCAGAGCATTCCTTCGGAGAACTCAAGATCACAGACCTAAGCGGTCGAGTCGTTTTCCAGCAACAGGTAGCAATCAAGGATGGCGGCCTCGAAACCAGCTTGGCGCAATATCCCGAAGGCATTTATGTGGTGCAGCTACAATTGGAAGATCAAGTGATCAGTAAGAAAGTACAAAAGCGCTAGCAATAAAGAGTAGACTTATTGAGCCTGTCAAAAATCATGATTGATATTTTGGCGGGCTCAATAGCTTTATGGGGTTATGCTTGCATTTTTAAGCACGAAATTAGACCTTCCGATATGGGAGAGCAGCACCGCCTTTTTTTAGGGATACCAATCCCACCGGAGATCATTCAAACGCTTTTCGACTTTCAAGAGACTATGCCCTTTCAATCCGGCATCAGTTGGGTGAAGCCCCGCAATTTTCATATCACAGTTTACTTTTTTGGAGCGGTCCCGACCGAACGCTTAGCCAATTTGCAAGCAATGTTGGAAGTAGGTTTGAAGCGTTTCGACCCCTTTGCACTTAGTTTTGATCGCTATGTCTTAGCGCCTAAGCCTAGTGAAGCGCGTATGATTTGGGCTAGATATCGTAAGGCTGCAGCATTTAGAGCCCTGGTACAATTTATCCATAGCCTATACTCGCAAATTGAGCCTGAGGTGCAAGCACGTAAAAGCCCTATTCCGCACCTAACTCTAGCTCGCATCAAACAAAAGGAAAAGGCCCCACACGGCCAATGGTGGGATGGACCTACTCCGCCCCCCAAGTTGAGCGTTGAGGAACTCGTACTTTGGAAATCTACCTTGCTACCCGAAGGACCAGAGTATAGCGTTCTCCGCAGGTATAAACTCTAAACTTACTCAGCTATATAGTGGCGCTCTACAAAGTCTACGATCCAGTCTTGGGTTTGCTTTCTTTGTTGGTCAGTGGCTTCGCCGAACGCATGGTCCACTCCGGCTAGGATGTGAAATTCGTTCATGATCCCTAGAGAGTCTAATTGAGCTTTGAGCAATTTGGATTGATTAATGGGCACAATACGATCGCTATCCCCGTGGATAATTAGGGTGTTGGGAGCTGCCTCTCCTACGATCATATCAGGCGAGTATTGAGCCGTAAAATCTGCTGTCTTGCTGCTATCTGCTTCAGGATCAAAGCCAAATAGATAACGATTGATATCTAGATTGTCTCGAAAAGAAGTGGGGAGATGTGTAGAAAACGCCTTTACGGTATCAATCAAAGGAATTTGATCTTTGTAGAGCCTCAGTAAGTCAGTGGGGCCGTAGACATCGATCATATAACGAAAATCGATTTGGGCTGGCGTTCCCGAAGGGAGACCGTCATAAGCCCGCATCATGGCAATATGCCCGCCTGCCGACTCTCCCAAGAGACCGACATTGCCGAGATCGAAATTATATTCTGCTCCATTGGCCTCAAGCCAAGCGATCACATCATAGGCATCTTCGATACAAGCCGGAAAGGGAGATTTACCTAAAGTAGCTAAGGTGTAGTTGGGACTGACGACTGCATATCCTTTTTCCCGCAGCCGATTAAAAGCATCATTAAAGCGGGCATTATTGACTGATTCTTTGCCACCCGTGACCCAAGCTCCGCCATGAAAATATACCAGCACAGGAACTTGATCATACACATCCTGAGTAGGATAATAAACGTCTAAGGTCAATTTTTCTTTGTTCGTAACGATGCTCCCATATTGCATGGTGAGGTGCAATATCATCTAGCTTACAAAG
>JBCAWW010000727.1:0-3550 GCA_038534415.1 Bacteroidota bacterium
CGTTGGACTGGCGAAATGAGCAATCTATAAGCTCGCAATCAATAAGTCTAAATCTTAATAAAGCGCCATATCGAAGCTAATGCGATGCTTTTTGGTGAGGGGATGACTATGGCCCCAAAGCGTTCTGAAAAAGGCAATGCAGGCTTTGCGGGGAAAGTCCTTTTGATATTTTTTGTCAATTACTACTGCTGCCACCAATAATTTGATGGCGGCTTCCAAATCATCGTTTTGAACAGCTATTTGAGCGGCTTTGAGCTTTTGGGCCACCGGCAGAGCTTCCTCAAAAGAATCCTGCATCAACTGTAGCAATACCTGAATATCATCGCGCTTATCAATTTGAGCCAATTTTAAAGGAATCTCGGCAAATAGCGCGGCGGCAAATTCTGGCTCCTTAAATATCAACTGCTGGACCAGCAGCATTTTGGCTTCTTCTATTTGAGGGTTTTGGGGAACAAATGCTTTGAGTTGGGCAAGGGCAGTGCTTGGGTCAGTCTCCAGCAATTTTTTGATGGCTTCATAGGTCTCCTTTGCTTCTGAGGGCAGGTATTCTGCAAGCCATTGTTGAATTTGGGGGCGTGGCAATGCGCCGGCAAACTCAGCGATGATTTCTCCTTTGTAAAACATCTTTACCGCCGGTATGCTCATAATATCATAAGTCTTGGCTAAATCAGGGTGCACTTCTGTGCTGATTTTTACCAATTCCCATTCGCCATTGGCTTCACTGGCGAGTTGCTCTATGGTAGGTCCTAAGACACGACATGGCCCACACCAAGAGGCCCAAAAATCTACGACTACTGGGGTTTCCTGACTCTTTTCGAGGACTTCTGCTTGAAAGTTGAACATATCACTAAACTTCTTTTCGCAATACTTCTAGAGGAGGTAGGCTGACGACTTCCCTACTGTTAAATAATCCAATAATGACGGTCAAAATGGTGATGCCAAAGAAGACCTGTACGATGGGCCAGATGCGAGGCACAAAGGTCAAGTCAAAGGCAAAAAAGCCCAGCGCCCAAGTGGCAACCAAGCCCAGCAAAATACCGGTACCTGAGGCCAAACTCCCTAAAAAGGTATATTCTAAAGCATTGATACTCAATATTTGTTTGCGGGAAGCACCCATGGTTCGTAGCAAAACACTTTCTTGCATACGCTGATATTTGCTGACGATCACCGAGCCAATCAATACCAAAAAGCCAGTAGTGATGCTAAAAAAGGCCATGAAGCGCACGACAAAAGAGATCTTGTCCAAGATCTGTTGCAAAGTATTGATGATGAGTTCCAAGTCCATGATGGAGACATTGGGATATTCTTTCATTACGGCTCTTTGAAAATCTGCTGCTTGTTGGGTGCTTTGGGTGCGTCCGATGAGTACGTGAAACTGGGGGTAGTTTTCGAGGACCCCTGTGGGGAACACCACCAAGAAGTTGGTCTGCACCCGCTCCCAATCGATCTTACGATAACTGCCCACATAGGCTTTGATTGATTTGCCCTGTACATTAAATATAATGGGATCTCCCAATTCTACTTTCAGTCGATTCTTTGCATACTGCTCATCTATGGAAACAAGTATGCTATCTCCGGGCGCCCATTCACTCATCCAAGTACCTTCCAGCAAGCTTTCTGATTCGATCAGGCTATCTCTAAAGGTGGTTCTAAACTCTCTATTGAGCGTCCCATCTGAGATTTTGAGCACTGTATCTGCTATTAGCTCGGCTCTACTCATGCCATGCAAAGAATCCAATCGCATGGTGACGATGGGTACACGTTGCTGAACGTCTATCTTGAAATCGGTGGCGAGTTCATAAAGCGGTTCTTTTTGTGGAGTCTGTATGTCAAAGAGCACCATATTGGGCTGTTCTCCCTGGGCAGTAAACTCCACTCTGCTTAGCAACATATCTTGGACAAAAAAGAGGGTCGCAATCATACCCGTACCCAATCCGATCGAGACCATTAGGGTTAGGGTCTGATTTTGTGGTCTAAAGAGATTGCTCAAAGCTTGGCGCCATAGATAATTCCATTTGGTAGGGAAGTAGCGTTTGGCGAGCCACATAATCAGACGACCCATCCCGATCAAAGCTAAAAAAGCAAAACCGATAAATAGACTGAAGTAAAAGGCACCTTCCAAATCTCCCACCTGCCACCAGCTAAATGCAAATACAAAAATGCCAATCGCTCCGATCACAAACCATTTGACTATATCTCTATTTTGGGTCTTTTCAAAAGCAGCACGTAATGCAGTCAAGGGGGAGACGTTGCGTACCGAAAGCAATGGCAGCAAAGCAAATAAAACAGCAATGGCCATGCCTACCAAGATCCCCTTGGCTAGGGCCGTCCATGACAAAGCAACCGTCGCCTGAAAAGGCAAAAAGGATTCCAATACTGCTGGTAGGAGCATTTGTATTTGACTGCCCAAAAGAGCGCCTAAAATGGCTCCAATCAAGCCCATGACCATAATCTGGATTAGATAAATCAAAAAAGCATCTCGGCCGCTGGCCCCTAAGCAGCGCAAAATGGCTACCGAAGCGATTTTTTCTCTTACGTATACACTGACCGAGCTCGCCACGCCCACGCATCCAAGTAGCAAAGCGATAAATGCCACCAAATTGAGGAAGCTCGTCATATCTTTAAAGGCGCCGCCCAGCTCTTCTTGCCTTTCCTTGGCGGTGTCATATCGAAGGTCCAATTGGTCTAGGAGACTATCCTGCTCTGCTAACTCCTCATCTAAATTAGGGCGATTATCAAAGCGAAAATATTTTTTATAACTGACCCTACTGCCGCGTCTGATCAATTTCGTATCCTCCAAATCCGCCATGGGGATGTAAACAGGGGTAGAAACCATCGCTTGCATCCCACTTTCCCCTGGCACTTGGGCCAGACTGCCTATGATCTCAAAGCTCAGCTTACCGATCCGGATACTATCTCCTACATAGGCCCCAAACTGTAGGAGCAAAGAGTTGGCAACTAGCGCCTTACGACCTTTCCTAAAATCTCTCCCTGCACTCATCGGGTCGGTCTTCATTTCTCCATAAAAAGGATAATCTCCTCCTAGAGCTCGGACTTGCACCAATCGACTATCCTCACTCTTGGGAAAATATACCATGGACACAAAACTGCGCTCTTCTGCTGTTTCCCCTCCCAGAGAGTCCAAATAGGCACTTGCTTCTTCACTAAAGGCCCGTCTTGAACGCATCATCAAGTCTGCGCCCAACAGTTCTTTTGATTGGTTATTGATGTCTTGGGTGAGATTATCGCCAAAAGATTGGATCGCGACTAAAGCAGCCACTCCTAATACAATGGAAGACATAAATAAAAATAAGCGGCTACGACTTCGGCGACTATCACGCCAAGCCATTTTTAAGAGCCAAGACAAGCGGAGGGGTTGGGATTTCATCAATTAGGCTAGTTTCCTTGCAAATATACGGACCATTCATCTAGCAAAATCAACCGTATAGGGCCAATACGTCTATTTATTCTTGAAGTTTGCATAAATTTATGCTTCGGCTTTTTGTATGTTTCAGCTTTTCCACACATTCAGGCTCGGCTTTCTTTATCT
>JBCAWW010000728.1:0-3540 GCA_038534415.1 Bacteroidota bacterium
AAATCCTTGCTGATAAATCTTGCTCCGATAAGTCTCACCGGCTTTTCCTAATTGATCTACAATGTGCTTCCGGTCTTGATCTGAAATACTTGCTTTTAGCACTTCCTTATTAGCAGTGAAGCACTGAACGATCGCCTTGAAAAGTTGAGATACCTCCTCTGAGAGGCTGTAATTTTGCTCACCCCAATCATTGATGAGTGAACGCAAAAAGAGCTGATAACGACGAATGTAATAGAGGGTTACCATTGATACCCCATTACCTACCAAGGCATTGTTTGCGTCATTCCATTCAGGACGTTGAGTATTGAGCCAAATTCCTGCTTCAGGAATGAAATTGCTCAATTTAGCCAGTACAGGAACGAGCAGTTTTTCGATTAGGCTGACACGGTAGATTTGATCTTGTTCATTCCAAAGGAGTTTGCCATCTGCACCGGTCTTCTCGACTCTTTCGTCAATGAGGTCTTCGAGTGCTTGGTCAAATACGATGGTGTCATGCGGATTCTCGTAAATATCTGCATAGCCTTTGATCCGGTAAGGGACGTTGGCATAGACAAAAAGCTCCTGTTGCACCATACGGCGCAATTTGTTGGGATGGCTCTCTTTGGAGAGTTCCAACAATTTGAGGAGATAAATGATCTGGTGATCTCCCCAATACCCAATGAATGACCAAGGGTCATGTGGATCTGTTTTTTCCCAGTCAATGCCATCCTTGGTGATGCGATACGGATTGTAGCCGTCCGCGGTAGAGGCATTTAGAAATTTGCAAATGATGCTTTCCGTGAAACTAGGATAAGAAAGACTTAAAGCCTCCCAATTTTGAAAGATGTCTCTCCAGTTGCCTTGATAGTTAAGGACTTTCTGACCATCAGCAGTTTGGGTCTCAATAGAGAAAAAGTTCCAGGGTCTACTGGGATCTCCATGTCGACGACTAAATGTCAATGGCAGATATTCGTAACATAGGCGTATGAAATTAGGCTCGTGGAGAGAGGTTGATCTTTCTAGTAATTCACTCAGGGTGAATTTTTCTGGGAGGCTATTTAAAAAGTCTTGTTGTTGTGTTGCCAGCTGGCGATTGAAATGTTGGACAAAAGAGATAAAGTCTCCTTTTTCAATCAAATATTGATCTGCATAGATCCCGCCACGCATTAGGTTAAATAATACATTGGCGTAGTGTCTACTCACATTGAGGCGATCATTGGTAGCTTGTAGGCCATCTGCCTGAGCTACAATTTTGCGAAGCTTGTCTGTGCCATCTTGAATGTCTGTTCTGAGATTTTGAACCAAGCTTTGAGGCTCTTTCAGAGAACGATTGAGATTGGCGACTTTCGCAGGTCCTTGATCTCCTTCGAGGATGATTTGCCATTCTTGCTTTTGCTGCGGAGCAAGGCTGAGCTTGCTGTTGATAAAGTATGCTCCCCGCTCAGCGCGAACGTCTACCTCTTGTTGGATCGACTTAGCCAAACGAAAATCAGCTAGCTGTCGATTTGATAATAAAAATTTTGAATCAGCCAGACCGTATGACC
Source organism: Bacteroidota bacterium (assembly GCA_038534415.1). Lineage (GTDB taxonomy): Bacteria > Bacteroidota > Bacteroidia > J057 > J057 > JBCAWW01. The sequence goes on from JBCAWW010000728.1 coordinate 1,524, forward strand.
ATACAGTAGTGGCCATCAGGGACTCACTCGGTTCGGGCTTGTCTACCAAGATCGAACTCAAACTATAGATTCCTAGGCCTGTCTCTTCAATTAATTCGTTCTTTTTGTACGCATCGACGAGGGTACTAACTCTCGTTTGCATATCTAAATTTACCCCGCTTGGCAGGATGTTTTGGATCCCATCTAGCAATTCGACTGCGATGCTTTCAGATCCTGTATTTTCTAACCAAGAGCGTTTTATCCAGCCCCACTGCTCACTACTTTCCCACATATAGCAAAAGCGCAACTGTAAATCGAGATTATGCTCCTCGAATACCAGTTTGTGCCCGCATACATGCTTATAGAGGTGGCGTTCTACGGAGTAGGCCCCCTCATAACGGTCGGAAAAGGCTTCCCACAAAAATCGCTTGTCTCCCTTCTCAACCAAAAAGATACTTTTAGACCCTGTCAAATCTGCAGAATCTTGGATCTTGTCATCGGTATAGTAGGGAAAGAAGGAATGTTGCGGGTTTTTTCGGCCAGCAGTCAAGCCTCCATTACTGGAGATGAACATCCATAAATCGCAAGCACTTACTATGCTCATGAAAAAGGGACGCATCTGATCAAAGTGCTTAATCTGATAATAGTCCTCCCCTTCTAGTTGAACAAAATTACCTGAAACAGATTTTTGTGGAGCGATAAAAGGGGTATTGCCAATGAAAAGCGCTTCTTGCATATGGGTGTGAAAATATTGAAGATTAGGAAGTCAGGCTGAACAAAAATGAATGCCTCAAAAATAGCGAATGCTCGGCTTATTTTCGAGCATAAACCCTTACATAATCGATGATAAATTTTTGACGTTCGATAGCAGGATCAATGCCTTTTAGCCCTCCCCATCCGCCGCCCATGGCGAGGTTGAGAATAATGTTCTGGGCTTTGCCAAAAGGCCAAGCTAAATCGCCATCAGTATCATTGTAAGAGAAGTATTTTTGATCGTCCACAAAGCCATCGATGCCTTCGGGAGTCCATTCAACAGCATAGGTATGAAACTCTTCCTCCATGTTTTGGACGGGAAGGATAGCAGTGGGCTGATTGCCCAATTTGAAATAGTATTTGCCACAGTGTACAGAAGCATGAGCGACTCCATCACCTGTGGTGTCGTTCATTTCGTAGCCTACACTTTCGAGGATGTCGATTTCCCCACAATATGGCCACGAAAGCTCATCGCGGTAATCATCTCCTAAGGTCCAACCAGCAGCCCAGTTGCCACGCTCCGCAGGAACTTTGGCTCTAAACTCAATCTTGCCATAGACAAAACTTACCTTGCCTCTAGTCGTAAGCCGTGCAGAGGTCCATTCGTGCCCCATATCATTTCTGATGGCTTCAATGATGAGGTTGCCATTTTCGATGCGCGCATTTTCGCTTCTGCCAACAGTATAATATTGAGGCTCATTGTTTCCCCATCCCCAGTCACCTATGTCATAGGTCCATTTGGTACTATCGGGCAATCCATCGACCTCAAACTCGTCTGCCCATACTACTTCCCAATTTTGACCAGCGGTTTCTTGGGTCATTATTTTGGGGGTAAGCTGATGCGATTTGAGTAAGGTGAAATTAATCGCTTTAACTTTTGCGATACCTTCCCCAACGTGCAGTTTGATTTGGTGGATACCCGCGTTTAAAGGGCTGCCATCTTTACTAAGCGTCTGGAAGTCAGCTCCTCCTTGAGCAAAGCTCATTCCGCTGGTGATATTGTAGGTACGGCCATCCTTATTATCTACATGATCCTCTACCCATAGTGTGGGCAAAGAGTCCCCATTGGCCTGAGCAATAACATCACAGCGGTAACGTCCGGCTTCCGGAACGTTTATCTCAAAGCTGATCCAGCCAGCTCCCATTGGGGCTATGACTACAGCCTGATCGCCTTCTCCAAGCTTTTCGAAATCACCGGATTGATCGGCGAAAGAAGCAGCGGCAATATTTAGCGCCGCTGGGGTGGGAGGAGGGGTTTCTACCACCTCCTTTTTTGCATTTTCCT
>JBCAWW010000729.1:0-3535 GCA_038534415.1 Bacteroidota bacterium
CTGGGCGTAACACCACAAAAAGAGGCATATAATAGCTTCCATCCTCTTTCTCTACACTTACCACCAAACTATCCTCCACCTCTGGCACTCCATCTACTCCACGATACACCTCACTGGTACCAATCCGCACGCCCCCCCGATTGAGGGTCGCGTCTGAGCGACCAAAGATAACAATGGTTCCTTCATCAGAAATCCGAATCCAATCCCCATGGCGCCAAACGCCTTCATAATGCTCAAAATAGGAGCTATGATAACGAGCATTGCCAGGGTCATGCCAAAAGAATACTGGCATAGAGGGCATCGGTTCTGTGATCACCATTTCGCCTACTTGATCGATCACGGGATTACCGCCTTCGTCGAACGCTTCTACTTTGCTGCCCAGCATCCGACATTGGATCTCGCCTGCATAAACGGGTAGATAAGGACTGCCACCGACAAAACCACTACAAACATCGGTCCCCCCACTAATCGAGGCGAGCCAAACGTCTTTTTTGACACCTTTATAGATCCATTCAAATGCCTCTGGTGGCAAAGGAGATCCCGTCGAGCCTATAGAGAGGAGTTGGGGGAAGTCTCCTTCGGAGAACGCCATCTCTTGCTTCATGCAGTTGATATAAAAGCTAGCCCCGCCACCAAAGTGTTGGATTTCTGCTTTTTGGGCAAACTCCCACAGCACATTCAGATTAGGAAAACCCGCCGAGCCATCATAGATGACCATAGTAGTACCGTGTAGCATGGCAGCCACGCAGAAATTCCACATCATCCAACCCGTAGTCGAATACCAAAAGAGTCTTTGGCCAGGTTTGCAATCATGATGCAAGCCCAGCGCTTTGAGATGTTCGATCAGGTTGCCGCCGACGCTATGAGTGATTGCTTTGGGCTTACCAGTAGTCCCCGAAGAATAAAGCACCCAAAGAGGATGGTCAAATTCGACTGGCGTAAATTGTAGGGGACCAGCCGAAACTGACAGGGCCTCGGCCCACAAACTTGCTTTGGGAATAGAAATGGGCAAAGCATCGGGGTCGAGATAGGGCACCAAGAGGACATTTTCCAGACTGGGTAGTGCTTCCTCCAGTGCCTCAAGCTCCTGCAATCGATTATAGGCTTTGCCATTATAACGATAGCCATCGGTGGCAATTAATAGCTTGGGCTCAATTTGCTGAAAACGATCCACCACGCTCGCCGTACCAAAGTCGGGAGAGCAGGAAGACCAGATCGCACCTAATGAATTAGCCGCCAAAAAGCCCACCACTGCTTCAGGGATATTGGGTAAATAGGCCACTACCCTATCCCCTTTTTCTATACCGGCACTACGCATCCAATTGGCGAGAGCATTGACTCTTCGCTCCAACTCAGCCCAACTGATCGCAGTAAGTGCTTTGGCTTCGGATTGAAAAATGATGGCCGGAGATTGTGTATTGGCATTGCGAAAGATATGCTCCGCATAGTTAAGGGTCGAGCCTTCAAACCAACGGGTGCCGATCATGCCTTCTTCAGGCCGAGCAATCACTTGTTTATAAGGTGTATGAGACTTGACATCAAAAAAGCGCCAGATGGCTTCCCAAAATGCTTCAATATCGTCCACTGACCACTGCCAAAGTTCATCATATTTGGCAAGTTCTAGCCCATAATGCTGGTTCACCCATTGCATGAACTGGTACATGCGGGAGTTTTCGATAAATTCAGGCTTTGCTTGCCAAAGTGGGCTTAGGTTCATAAGGGGGCATTTGTTGAGCACAAGGTATAAATTTTCAAAGTGGATTTCTAACCACTGAGCCGCCAAAAGCATCCGCAAAAACAGATATGCAGTGTCATTTTCGTAAAAGCTATGTAAATTGAGAATCTATTATAAACGTATTCAACTGCTTTCATGCCTCAACCTGCATCAGTCTCCGGAAATCTGGAAGCCCGCCTGCAACAGCAGCGCCCCAAAATACAAGAACTGCTCTCTGCTATAGATAAAGTCATTGTTGGTCAATCACGTATGGTCAATCGACTATTGATTGGCTTATTTACCAATGGTCATATATTGTTGGAGGGGGTTCCCGGTCTTGCCAAAACGCTTACCATTAGCACCCTAGCCAAGACGCTTCAGATGGCCTTCACACGTATCCAGTTTACGCCGGACTTATTACCAGCAGATTTGTTGGGTACGATGATCTACAATCAGCAGAGTGGGAATTTTGAGGTCAAAAAAGGGCCGATATTTTCCAATATTGTTCTCGCCGATGAGATCAACCGCTCTCCTGCCAAAGTGCAAAGTGCACTTTTAGAAGCCATGCAGGAGCAGCAAGTCACGATTGGAGATCAAACATTTTTGTTGGATCAGCCCTTTTTGGTGATGGCAACGCAAAACCCTATCGATCAAGAAGGAACCTATCCGCTTCCCGAAGCACAGGTAGACCGCTTCATGATGAAAGTGTTTGTGAGTTATCCTAAACGGGACGAAGAAAAAGAAATTATGCGCCGCATGGCGAAGACCAGCAACAAGTATACGGTCAAGCCAGTACTGAAAGCGCAAGATATATTTGAGATTCGTGCTATCATTGATGATATCCAAATGGCGGGTCGCTTGGAAGATTACATCATCAATATAATCATGTCAACTCGTGAGCCAGACGAATATGGCCTTCACCGCTTGAAGGAGTATATCGAGTATGGAGCCTCCCCTCGGGCAACGCTCGCCCTCAACTTGGGTGCCAAAGCGCATGCCTTCATGGAAGGCAGAACGCATGTGATTCCAGAGGATGTTAAGGCGATTGCATCTGACGTACTTAACCACCGGATTATCCTCTCATATGAGGCCGAAGCCGAGGAGGTAAAGAGTACTGATTGCATCCAGCAAATCCTTAGGAAAATAGAAATTTAAAAAAAAACCTTATGGGACTTGCATCGTATATCTAGTTGCCGTATGTTTGCAGTCCCTTCAATAAAAGGATGCACTTGTAGCTCAACTGGATAGAGCACCTCACTACGGATGAGGAGGTTGAGGGTTCGAATCCTTCCAAGTGTACAACAAAGCAAAAAGCCTCTTAGGATGACCTAAGAGGCTTTTTTATGTTTATTCCTTTCGTCTCCTACGCTTAGATCCTCTGCCGCTTCCGCCAAACAAAATCCCCGCGCCTAGCACAAATCCAAAGTTATACCAGTTGCCGTTATTGTTGACATCATACATTTCGATCGTATCGATAAACACAGAGGCAACAAAGGTAAAGGGGGCAATACATCCGTGCCATAGGCCCATCCAAAATCCGCTTGCTTCGGCGCTCACGCAGGCTTGCAAATCTACCGGACCAGCGGTACAGGAACTGAGGACCAACAAAAGGCAAAAACTAGCTAATAGTAAATAGGACTTTTTCATAATTAATGGATTGATTGGTTTCGCTATACTAAATATAAAGATTAGCGCTCTTTCTCAGGGTTGGAAAAGCTGATTATTGTCAATCCATCTAATGATGCTGATCCTATTCACAATTGTTGCAACTGTACCGTATCAGCATAGGACTGATTGAGAGAATCAAAAAGCGGGTCACTC
>JBCAWW010000730.1:0-3534 GCA_038534415.1 Bacteroidota bacterium
CTGAATATCAATAAATTATAAGCCTGCACCTAGAGAATTACATACTATAATAAAGCCTGAGAATAAAACAGCATGTACCAATACCCAGGCGACATATTTCTACGCGATTCTCAGGGCCGTTTTTTAGCGTCCCATGTAGATCATCAGCACCGAAATGTCTGCAGGAGAAACTCCGCTGATCCGAGATGCCTGTCCCAAACTTTGTGGTCGCATATTACTGAGCTTTTCTCTTGACTCAGAGGACAAAGCTTGGATTTTATTGAAATCAAATTTTTCAGGGATTACAATTTCATCCAAGCGCATCATCTTCTCCGCTAGCTCCCGTTCTTTGCGGATATAGCCTTCGTATTTTACCTGAATTTCGGCCTGCTCAAATACTTCTTCATCGAGATCAACAGTCGCAGTTTGTAAACTTTTGATCTCTCCAGTTAATCCCTCGAGACTTACCTGTGGGCGAGAAAGCACACTGACAACTTTCACTTTTTGGCGCAGGGCACTAGTACCTACTTTTTCCAAATAGGGATTGAGTGTTTCTGGCGCTACAGATGTTTCTTTGATCGTTTGAGTGAGAGATTCGACCTCTTTTTTCTTGGCGATCATTTTTTCATAACGCTCATCAGAAGCCAAACCGATTTCATAGCCCAGGGCCGTCAATCTTAAATCTGCATTATCCTGTCGCAGCAAAGTGCGATACTCCGCGCGACTGGTAAACATGCGATAAGGTTCTTTGGTCCCTTTGTTGACCAAATCGTCGATCAATACGCCAATATAGGCCTGGTCTCTTTTCAATATGACTGGATCTTCTTCCAGAGATTTGCGAGCAGCATTGATGCCCGCCATCAAACCTTGGCTAGCGGCCTCTTCATAACCAGTAGTGCCGTTGATTTGCCCAGCGAAAAATAGATTTTCCACCAAGCGCGTCTCCAAGGAAAGCTTTAACTGAGTAGGAGGGAAGAAGTCATACTCAACCGCATAGCCGGGCCGGAACATGCGCGCATTTTCCAAACCGGGGATAGTTTGCATCGCTTTGTATTGCACCTCTTCCGGCATAGAAGAAGAAAATCCATTGACATATACCTCAACGGTTTTCCAACCTTCTGGCTCCAAAAAGATTTGGTGACGATCGCGATCCGCAAAACGATTGATTTTTTCTTCGATCGAAGGACAGTATCTGGGACCATACCCTTGAATTTGCCCATTGAACATGGGCGAACGATTAAAGCCTTCTTTGAGAAATTCGTGTGTCTGCGGATTGGTATAAGTGATGTAGCAAGGACGCTGATTTTTGAGCTTAGGCGTATCACTGAAGGAAAATTTGCTCGGATTTTCATCTCCGGGCTGCTCTTCCGTAGCATCCCAATTGATGGTCCGGCCATCTATACGCGCAGGCGTACCGGTTTTCATACGGCCACTTTCAAATCCAAGGGATTCGAGTTGCGCCGTCAAGCCTACCGCAGCACGTTCACCAGAACGACCACCGCCAAATTGTTTTTCACCAATATGGATCAAACCATTGAGAAAGGTACCATTAGTCAAAACCACCGTTTTGGCTGGAATCTCCAATCCCAAAGAAGTTTGTACCCCAACGACTCGCTTGTCTTTGACGACCAAGCCGACGATCATTTCTTGCCAAAAGTCCACATTGGGCGTTTCTTCCAACATGAGTCGCCATTTTTCGGCGAAACGCATGCGATCACTTTGTGCGCGCGGGCTCCACATGGCGGGACCTTTGGAGCGATTGAGCATCCGAAACTGGATCATCGTATGATCTGTAACGATACCCGAATATCCTCCCAGCGCATCGATCTCTCTTACCAATTGCCCTTTGGCCACTCCTCCCATGGCGGGATTGCATGACATTTGAGCGATGGTATTCATATTCATCGTGGCCAGCATTACCCGCATCCCCATATTGGCAGCGGCGGCGGCGGCTTCACAGCCGGCATGCCCTGCGCCCACTACTACGACATCATAAGTTGGAAACATGATCCGATAAACTTTAATGAACCGCAAAATTACGGCTTATTCGGGAGAATTGATAGATATAGTGGCAAGCTAATGTGATAAGCGTTCTGCGAAGCAATAAAAAATACAAAGCGGCCCCCAAAATGCTAGCTTCCGGCCCCACCTCAACTCTAAAATTGCGTTAATTTGTTTAGTAGGATTTTAGAGTAGTCTTACCCTCTTGATCTCTAAATCGGGATCGGGACCTCCAGTCTGACAAACCATAGATGCGTCCTTGGGAGGAAATATGGATAGAAATCACAGATATAGATAAAATCAATTTTCCCAAACACCAGCCAAATGCAAAAAATTTTCTTTTCGCTATTTCTACTGCTTTCTCTCCCATCGCTGCTCAGCGCTCAAACCTTATTGGAGGCAGATGGCCCCGGCGATACCTACGAATTGATCAATTCGATATTGGCGCCTGGCTATAATGTAATCGAAGTTCCGGATTGTGGGCATACCAATTTTGGTCGTCATATTGAGGAGGTTTTTGATGCCGATCTCAACAAAAATGTCTTCCTTTTTCATATGCATCGGGATGAGGATGACGATCGCTGCCAAAGGTTTGATCGTCAACGCAATGAGATCAAGGCTTACGACAAATCTCCTGATAGTTTGCTTGGGGTAGTCGGTGAGGAGGTAGAATATCGTTGGAAATTCAAATTGGATAGCACTTTTCAGCCTTCTGGCTCTTTTAGTCATCTGCATCAGCTCAAGGCTGTCGGTGGATCAGAATCTTCAATGCCATTGATCACCTTGACCGCCCGCAAAAGTAGTCCCGACCGACTCGAACTTCGCTACGCCAAAACCACCTCTCAAGTCACCAATCATCAAGAACCTTTGGCGCCAATGTTGGGCAAATGGATCGAAGCCGTCGAAAAAGTAACTTATGGGGAGATCGGCACAGGCGAATATGAGATTTTGCTTACTGATATGACCAATGGCGACACCTTATTTTTCTACACCAATCCTTCGATCCGGATGTGGAAGACCAATGCCGATTTTATCCGCCCAAAATGGGGATTATATCGTAGCCTCAACGACTCGACCAATCTCAAAGACGAACAAGTTTGGTTTGCGGACATTGGTATCGAAGAAATTTCTGATATCAGCGCCTCGATTGATATTCCTTTAACAAATGCCAGTCTTTTGGTCTATCCCAATCCTGCCGAAGAGCATTTTTTACTCGCCGATGAAATTTTGCATACCTATGAGTATCTATTTTTGTATGACGCTAGAGGAAAGCTAGTGATTTCGCAAAAAATCGAATCCAATCGAGTTTCGATCGCTCATTTGGATTCGGGTCTTTACTTTTTGGGCTTTATGAAGGATGGCTTGCAGACGAGTAAGATCAAGATTGTGAAGCAGTAGCTTTTTGACCGCTGCGCGGAACGTTTTTCTCTTTATTAGATCCCGGATATGTTCGTTCCTCTCACATTCCGGGATGACTCGATGATTTTTTCATATCACGTTGTCTTGATACCGATTTCGGGATCGAAACTCTGAAAAACTTAAATAAATTATCCG
>JBCAWW010000731.1:0-3529 GCA_038534415.1 Bacteroidota bacterium
GGATAAAACAATGCTCAAAAAGCTAGGGATTGCCACATCAATGAACTAAATGAAAATTGTTCTCATTACCGCCTACGCCATTCATCCGCTCAAAGGATCAGAGGATGGTACGGCCTGGAACCTTGTCCTCCAGATTGCCCGTCAGCGAAGGGTGATATTGATTACCAGAGAAAATAATGTTGCGCCTATAAAGGAATATTTGGCGCAAAATGAAATACCGCAGGTCAACAATCTGCACATTATAGGCTATGATTTGCCATACTACCTTCGTTTTTGGAAACGCGGGGGTTTTGGCGCTTTGCCTTACTTTTATCTATGGCAGCGAGGTCTGCCAGGCTTTATCAAAAAGCAAAGATTTGCCTTTGATCTCGTCCATAACCTCAATTTTCACAATGATTGGACCCCCAGCTTTTTGCATCGTTTGGCTAAGCCAATGGTGTGGGGACCGATCGGGCATCATCCCAAAGTGCCCAAAGCATTTATCAAATCCATCTGGGGGCGCAAAGCCTATTATAAAGACAGGTTTCTATGGCTGGTCAAGTTGTTGTTTTGGCGCTTTAGTCCTGCTCTTCGCCGCTGCGCGGAACGCTCAGACGCGATCTTACCGATCAACAGTAGTGTAGCCCAGCAAATCCAGCTTGAAGAAGCTAAGACTCATATATTCCCAGCCGTTGGTGCCTATAGCAATCAATTGCCGAGAACCAATGATCCAGAACGCTTCGAAGTCTTATCGGTGGGGCGCTTTGTACCGCTCAAAGGGTTTGATTTGACCCTCAAGTCTTTTGCTAGGTTTTGGGGTTCGCTGAATGCGGAACAACAAAAAAACACTCGGCTGAGCTTGGTAGGGAAGGGGCCTTTGGAGAGCCAACTCAAACAGCTCACGCAATCCTTAGGAATCGAAGAGGCGGTGGACTTTATCAATTGGATGCCGCAAGCGGAGCTGATGCAACGCTATCAAAGCAGTGATGTACTTCTTTTTCCTTCGCATGAAGGAGCGGGTATGGTCGTGCCTGAGGCCATGGCCTACGGTTTGCCAGTGATCTGTCTAGACAATTGTGGACCGGGTGAATTTGTAGATGAAAGCTGCGGCCTGAAAGCAAGCTATGGCACTTATGAGCAAAGCCTCAAGGAGCTCAGTCAACACTTATCTGAGCTGCATCAAAGGCAATCTCTCCGAGCTAGTCTTTCGGCAGGCGCCCGCTGGCGCGTCAAACGTCATTTTGACTGGGAAGCCAAAGGTGCTCAACTCGATCAAATATATCAAAAATTGGAAGCCAAACCGCAAGCTACAGGCACCATCGTCGCCGCTCATTTGCTCAATAATTTTACCGGTAGCCCACAAGTATTGGCACATGCCCTCAATGCATTAGAAGAAGCAGGCAGGGAAGTGCATCTCTATACGAGCAAGGGCCCGGGATTTTTGGATGAAGTAACAACCAGCCAGCGTTTTCATCACGCCTACCGCTGGTCAGCGAATAAATATATCCGTCTGATTCGTTTTTTTACGTCTCAAATCATGCTGTTTTTTCGCCTATTGCAGTATTGGCGCAAACCCGTAACCATCTATGCCAATACGATCTTAGCGTTCGGCGCAGCCGTAGCTGGAAAGTTGATGGGCAAAAGAGTGGTATATCACGTACATGAAACAGCTTTTCAACCCGCGATATTTAGTAAGTTTTTGGTGGGGGTAATGAAGGCGACCGCTGATAAAATCATCTTTGTCTCTGAGTTTTTGAAGGATTTTCATCAAATCGAAGACCTAGATGAGCAGGTGATCTACAATGCGCTTTCTACAGACTTTGTGGCCCAAGCAAATGCCCACTCAGCCCCACAGAAGAAGGACGAATTTGAAGTCATGATGGCCTGCTCGCTGAAAAAGGAAAAAGGCATCTTCGAATATTTGGCTTTGGCCGAGAAAATGCCTGCTTTGAAATTTAAATTGATTATTAGCCAGACCGAGGCTGAAATCAAGCGCTTTTTAGGGGATAGAATCGTCCCTCAAAATGTAAACTTACTGGGCTTACAGTCCAATATGCATCCTCATTATGCCAGTGCTGATTTGCTCCTAAATCTTTCCCATCCTGATGGTTGGATTGAGACTTTTGGCATGACCATCATCGAAGGCATGACCTACGGCTTACCAGCAATTGTACCGCCCATAGGCGCTCCAGTGGAACTGGTAGAATCGGGAAAAGAAGGCTATCAAATGAATCCTTACCAAGTCTCGGAAATAGCCGATCGGATCTGGTTGTTGTACAGTGATGAGGCCAAAAGAAAGAAGATGGGGAAAGCTGCTAAATCCAAGGCGGCTCAATTTCGGATGGAGGTTTTTGCCCAAGAAATCGTGGCAAGCATCTAAAAAACGAGGGCGACGCAAGTCAAACGTCGCCCTACAAGTCAATCTATAAGCCTTTTGTTACTACATCATCAGGCTTACGGTTAAAGGACGACTATACTTAAGTCTAAGTTGCATAGGAAAATAAAAAAAGAGCGACCATTTGGCCGCTCTGGGAAAAACTCGTTTATCTGCAAGCAGATATATAAACTGGTTAACAATATTAAAGGGAACAACCTCCGGTAAAACCAGTAGCGTTGAAGGTGGTAGTTTCTTCGCCAGCTTGCTGGCCTTTGAAGGCGCGGATGGTCAATTCGTTGGTGCCACTGCCATCACGTTTTGGACTACAGTATTCGAAGAGATAGTAGCTATTAGCTTCGGCAGAAACTAGGCCGGCAATCTCTTGAAATTTCTCTACGAGCTTGGTGTTATCATCGGCAAAGGCAAAGCCATTGATGCCTATGTCGCGTAGTACATCTTCGTCGATCTCAGAACCAAGCCCGATGCTAAAGTAGCTCATGTCTGCATTGGTGGCGTCGATAGAGTTTAGCGCTGCATCTTTGGCATACCGCCCTGCCTGATCCGTACCATCGGTAAAGACTACTACAGAAGAAGCCGCTAAAATACCTTTTTGTTTATTGGTTGATAACTCATCAGTGGCAATCTGAGTACCCTTGATGACTGCACCATAAAGGTCAGTAGAGTTATCACTAGAGATATTGGTCGTTACTCCGTCGATACCGCCTTTAAGTGCCGCTACGTCGGTAGTAAAGGGTACCAGTTGGTGAAGGACATCTTCGCCATCAAACCACCAAATACCCATATAATAAGACTCACTAGAACCGGGAGGCATGATCGCGTCCACAAAACTCTTGGAGGCTTCTTTGAGTTCGGCTAGGCTAGAGCTAGTTACCGAACCAGAAAGGTCAAGTAAAAGGATGGTACTGTAAGCAAAGATTTGATCGTTGTCAGAAATACGGCGCTCTGCCTCAAATTCTGAAATCTCTTTGCGGGCTTCATCATTACGACCTTTTTCGTAAATGATGAAATTATCTTCAAGCAAACCAGGTACGGGATCACCTTTTTCAGTTTCTACCTTGAAAAAGACTGAGACCTTAGCTGGCTGCGTTACAAACTCGTTTTGAATCGTAATAATGTAATCGGAAGGAACTTGTGGTTTCGGTACTTCCTTAC
>JBCAWW010000732.1:0-3517 GCA_038534415.1 Bacteroidota bacterium
TGACGTGCCGCACGACGTGTAGGAGCTAGTCCCATCCGGAAAACGACATTATCAAAACGAGATTCTAGCATTTGAAGGAAAACCTCACCGGTTACACCTTTCTTAGCCGAAGCTCTGTCAAATGTATTGCGGAATTGACGCTCAAGAACACCATAAGTGTACTTGGCTTTTTGTTTTTCTTGCAGCTGAACTGCGTAGTCAGACTGCTTACGACGGCGGTTGCGACCATGTTGGCCGGGGCCGTATTTGCGGCGATCCAACGCTTTACTAGGGCCAAAAATTGGCTCTTTAAATTTACGCGCTATTTTGCCTTTGGGACCTCTGTATCTAGCCATTGTTATTCTTTCTTCAACAAATTAATCAGACTCTACGACGCTTAGGTGGACGACAGCCATTGTGAGGTAGAGGAGTAATATCACGAATGACAGATACTTCAATACCAGCTGCAGCTACAGAACGGATGGCAGACTCGCGGCCAGCACCTGTTCCTTTGACGAACACTTCTACTTTGCGAAGACCCATATCATAAGCCTTTTTAGCGCAATCAGTCGCCGCTACCTGCGCAGCGTAAGGAGTATTTTTCTTCGATCCGCGAAATCCCATCTTACCAGCAGCAGACCAAGAGATAGTGTTGCCACCGAGATCTGTGATCGTAATGATGATATTGTTGAAGGAAGAGCTGATGTGCACCTGCCCCACAGGATCGACTTTCTTTTTCTTTTTAACGCTTCTGTTCTTTGCCATGATTTAATGGAGCTTAAAAGCTATTTAGTCACTTTTTTCTTACCGGCAACCGTTTTCTTGCGCCCTTTACGGGTACGAGCATTTGTACGGGTACGTTGTCCACGTAAAGGAAGACCTCTACGGTGTCTTAGGCCTCTGTAGCATCCGATGTCCATCAATCGTTTGATGTTTAGTTGGATCTCACTACGGAGGGCTCCTTCGACTTTGTACTCATCACCGATGATACGGCGAATGTTTACGACTTCATCATCAGACCATTCTCTTACGCGCTTGTCGTGGCTAATGCCCGATGCGTCAAGAATTCGTCCGGCGGAAGTACGGCCGATTCCGAAAATATACGTGAGGCCTATTACGCCTCTTTTGTTTTTTGGTAAATCTACGCCAGCAATACGTGCCATAGTCTAATTCCTAGTTTATTAGCTTATCCCTGACGCTGCTTATGGCGTGGGTTTTTCTTGTTAATCACATACACTTTTCCTTTGCGACGAATGATCTTATCGTCGGAGGAACGTTTCTTAACCGAAGCTCTGATTTTCATATCTCTATTACTTATATCGGTATACAATTCTGCCTTTTCCCAAATCGTAGGCGGAGATTTCAAGCGCGACGCGGTCACCAGGAAGAATTTTAATGTAGTGCATTCTCATTTTTCCTGCGATGTGGGCCAATAACTCATGGCCGTTTTCTAGTTTCACTTTGAAGGTAGCGTTCGGCAAAGCCTCTGTTACTACTCCATCTACTTTGATTGGTGCTTGTTTAGCCAAATCAGAAAAAGGTTTTTAATTTTCTATATAGTCAAAGGTAGAGAGTATCTCTGCCTTTCCTTTTCGTATTACAACATCGTGTTCAAAGTGAGCAGATGCTTGTCGATCTGTAGCATATACAGTCCAACCATCATGATCAACTTTAATGAACCGGCGACCTAGATTAATCATAGGTTCAATTGCCAGTACAAGTCCTTCTTGCAGTTTCATACCACTACGGCGACGTCCATAATTTGGTACTTCAGGTGGCTCGTGAAGGTTTTTCCCGAGACCATGACCCACCATTTCTTTGACGATGCTATAGCCATATGCTTCAGCATGCCTTTGGATTGCGTTAGAGATATCTCCAACGTTATTTCCAGCGACAGCCTTTTCAATGCCTTTATACAAGGCTTGCTTAGTAACCTCTAGCAAACGGCGCTTCTTGGCAGATATCTCTCCTACCGGGAAGGTATAAGCAGAATCGCCATAATAACCGTTAAGCAGCACCCCACAATCAACAGAGATGATATCTCCCTCTTTTAAAACTGCAGTTTGAGATGGCATCCCATGGACCACAACTTCATTGACTGAGGAACAAATAGAGCCAGGAAAGGGTGTATCGCTAAAACCAGGTTGATAATCTTTAAAGGCGGGTATACCACCATGATCTCTAATAAAGGTTTCAGCAATTTTATCCAATTCCAAGGTATTTACTCCCGGGCGAATATGCTTGCTTAGCTCACCAAGCGTCTTTCCAACAAGTAAAGAACTTTCACGGATCAGATCGATCTCTTCTTCTGTCTTATACGATACTCTTTCTGCCGCCATGCCAGTCTCCTCTGTATCCTTATACTGCGATTCCGCTACGGCGACGTCCAGACACTCGTCCAGATTGCATCAACCCATCGTAATGGCGCATTAAGAGATAGCTCTCAATCTGCTGCAATGTATCAAGTACTACACCGATCATGATCAACAAGGTTGTACCACCAAAGTACTGAGCAAATCCGCTAGATGAACCCATTACAATTGCTATCGCTGGGAAAATCGCAACGAAAGCGAGGAAGATAGAACCCGGGAGAGTGATACGGGAAAGTACATTATCGATGTATTCTTCTGTCTTTTTACCAGGCTTAACACCAGGGATAAAACCACCGTTACGTTTCAACTGTGAAGCAATCTCGTCTGGACGGACTGTAATTGCTGTATAGAAGTAGGTAAAGATGATAATCATCAAGAAGAAGACTACGTTATACCAAACATTAGTAATGTCTCCAAATACAGTCTGAACCCATGTAAATGATCCGGGGCTGGCTAATTGGATTAGCGAAGCAGGTAGGAACATAATCGCTTGGGCAAAGATGATAGGCATTACCCCTGCAGAGTTCACTTTAAGTGGAATGTACTGTCTTGCTGAATTACCTCGTCCTGATTGACCAAGTCTATTGCCCATCATTTGGCGGGCATAATTGACTGGTATCTTTCGAGTTGCCTGAGTCAATGCAACGACTGCCATTGTTACTACACCTAAGGCAAGGATCTCAATGAAGAAAACCATAGGTAGGGTAGAACGCGCTTCGTTGATGATTGCTCCAGGGAAACCAGCAATAATACCAATCATGATCAATAAAGAAACACCGTTTCCAATTCCATTGTCTGTGATTCGTTCACCTAACCAAACGAGGAATAAAGTACCTGCAGTTAGAATAAGTGCGCTTGTAATCCAGAAGAATGGGCCTTCGATATTGGTAATTGCTGACTGATATGGTGAAGGTGGTGGCGGTCTCCTAGGTTTATTAAACACCTTTATGGGAGGAGCTTTCGCACGTGGATCAATTCTGGCCTTGGGTATCATGCCATATATCTCAGCCTCTATTGTCGTACAGTTGTTAGGAGCGGTTTTACCGTCTTTTCAAAAGCTACGAATGGAAGGTGAGAGTGGACAAAAGAAACTCAATCAAATTACACGCTATCTAACCGTAGCTGTAACATTGGCCCAAGCGATTAGCTATATCTACTACCTACGT
>JBCAWW010000733.1:0-3511 GCA_038534415.1 Bacteroidota bacterium
AAGATTGGAAACTGTAACCGTAAAGGGCGCACAGCCCTGCGTCTGATCAATATTAAAAAAGGCATCTACATCATTGGGGAGCACGGTGATGATATGCTCGGCCGTATCGGCCCCGCAGGCATTTTGGGCAATCAATCTGATGGTATAGGTCGTATCCCCTATGCCTTGATAAAAGTAGCATTGCTGCGGCGGGATACTATCATTGGAAAACAACAGCCCGTCTGCGTACCACGCAAAAGCACTTGCATTGCCCAAACTGGCATTATTGAAGTCCACACAGAAGGGAGAACAGCCTGTACTTTGATTTGGGCCAAATAGTACCTGCGGCAGCGGCCGTACCGTAATCGTCCGACTGTAAGTGATCGTATCACAATAGTTACCGATCGTCAGGCTAATCGTATAGGTCGTATCATCTGCGCCCTGCGCAAAGTAAATGGTCGGGATCGTAAAATTGCTGCTACTGCTGTTGCCCGCGACATCCACTCCTCCTCCATAATCCCAGAAGTAAGTGCCGCCTGCGGCATTGCTCATATCGACAAAGTCTACCCCTACTCCAATCAATCCCGGAATAGGCGTCGGCATAGCACAAGCAGTATCTAGGCTGCTACTAAAAAGCGGCACAGGTGGTTCAGAAATAAATAGGGCCTGCGTCGTCGTATCGGCACAACCTACCGCCGAAATCGCAATCAAACTAACGGTATAAGTACCGGTGTCGGCATAAGCGAAACTGGGAGCAAACTGTGTCGAAGTCTGAACTGGCGTTACGCCAAAATCCCAGAGATAATTGACCGCATCGGTAGAGAGATTAGTAAAGTTGATATTATCCCCGACACAAGCGTTCGCCAAAGGCGCTATCGCCGCCACCGGCAATGAATCCACTCGCACGACTGTCGTATCGGCATTGATACAGCCCTGAGTATTGATGCTATCGATATAGGTAAAAATGACCGTATAAGTCCCTACCGGTGCAGGACCGAAGGTATAGCTATTGGCCCCAACCTGGGTCACAAAGGGACCAGACCAAACACCAGGCACTACTGCGCCAAAAGCCAAACCATTGTCATCTAAACTGATGGCAGGATCGGAAATACACATGCTATCAGGCAAAGCAGCAACAGGTGGAATCGCTTCGACCAATATGCTGATGGTATCACAAACCAGACAGGAACCAGCCCCCACACAGTAGATCAGCGTATCTAGACCTACACCGGCCAGAGCCGGATCATAAATACCATTGCTAGGATCGCTGATTCCGTTGCCAGTCCAACTGCCATTGGGAGGAGCAGGAAAGAAGCCACCAATGGTGAACGCTCCCTCATTGATACAAACCGTATCATTGACACCTGCCGAAACAGAATCAGGTTCAATCACCGTGATAATGGCAGTGTCTCTATCACTACAGCCATTGGCATCGATAAATTCATAGATAAAGGGAAAGCTGCCTGTTCCTACAGTAGTGGGATTAAAGATGCCCGTAGTCGTATTGACGAGGCCGGGGCCACTCCACTGCCCAGGGCCTAAATTGACTGCTGGTAAGGCTTGATCGAGGGGTGTCAGACAATAAGTACTATCTCCAGCGATCATGACCACAGGAAGGGTGTCTACTTCAATGGTGGTGCTAGCGTTATTGCTACAATCAGTGATAGGATCGGTATAGGTATAAGTAAGATTTGTAATACCCGTTAGCAAGGGCAAGAAATAGTAATCTAGGCCGACTTGAACCACTTGAGGTCCAGTCCAAACACCACCAACAGGGGTCCCTTGATCCAGCAAAACCGAATCACTCAACTGACAGACATTGGCATAGTTGCCAGCGTTTACCGTAGGTATAGCTTGCACATTGATCAAAACAGTATCACAAGTCCGACAAGTATTGCTGCCGACGCAGTAGACGAGGGTATCTACGCCAACCCCCGCCTGAGCAGGGTCATAAGTGTTTGGGGCGACAAAACCAGCCCCAAACCAATCGCCTCCGATGGGGGAGAAAGTGGCTAAAGCAAAGGCCAAATCATTGACACAGATACTGGTATCGCTAAGACCGATGCTCGCACTATCAGGACTCGCAATCGTCACTTGTACAGTATCAGTATTGCGACATTGGAAGCCATCTTGGTAGGTATAAACAAAATTGACCACATTCACGCCTATGGCGAGGGGGTCGATAAGTCCCGTATTGGCATTGAGGAGGCCGGGGCCACTCCATAGCCCTCCAGCGGGTGAAGGCGTAGGTAAGCTTTGCGCTGCCGGAACCAAACAATACAAGGTATCAGGCCCAGCGTTCACCGCAGGTAGAGGCCTAACAGTAATGACCCGAGTATCGACGCTTTGGCAATCTGTAATGGGGTCAGTATAGGTATAGCTGAGGTTGGTACTTTGATTGACAGGGACTAAGGAAGGATCAAATAAGCCCGTGATAGGATCGATGATCCCGTTGCCGGACCAAATCCCGCCAGCGGGGCTAGCGCCTGATAAATTAAAGGAACTTGTGTCTACGCAGACATCTAGGTCGGGCCCAGCATCGACGAACGCAGTATCTACCACTATGATTTGTAGGGTGTCGCGATCCTCGCAACTCGTACCCCCAAATAAGGTGTAGACCAAATCAAAAGTACCGCTGGCTACGCCAGGATCAAAAGTAGCGGGCGCGATAAAACCAGGGGCTGTGCTGCTCCAATCTCCCGTTCCGCTCAGCGGAAACAAAGCGCCATTGCGACAAAGCGTAGTATCCTCTCCGGCATCCGCAGGTGTTATGGGGATCACGCTGATAGTGAGGGAATCCTGCCCGACACAGCCATTGGCATTGGTATCGATATAATAGACGATGTGCGAGCCTAGGCCCACCAAGGAGGGGTTAAAAAGACCTAAAGTGGGATTGGTAATACCTGCGCCAGACCAGAGTCCACCGGTTGGACTAGGAGTGGGTAAAGTTTCATTGACATTGGCGAGGCAGAAGCTCAGATCTGGTCCTGCTTCTACACTATGACGCGGGAAGACCGTAAGCGCTAGCGAATCACAATTGCCACAATTGGAACTGGTATCGCTGAAGCAATAATAGAGTGTATAAACCCCCGCTGAATCAGCCACGATCAAACTATCATTGACCAACCAAGGGCCACTCCAAACCCCACCACCGCTTACAGGACTGAGAGCCAGTGTATCATCGGGGCAAACGCTTAAATCTGGGCCGGCATCCACTATGGGAGGATCGCTCACGATGATCTGCACCGTGTCAAAAAAGGTACATGCGAAGGAATCTATTTGATAAAAAACCAGAAAAGTGTCTGGTACAATCGGATCGAAGCAAAAAGCAGAATCTGCTACCCCATTGAAGGTCCAGAAGCCACCGCCAATATTGGGGATCAAACAATAGGACGTATCGCCCAAGCAAAGGGTCGTATCCTGTCCGCCCGAAAGATTGATCCGATCAAAATGATTGAAGGTCAAACTATCTTGCACTGTGCCTTGTTCCGTCTTTGGCTGTCCGGCGGGTTCGGGAGGGCCCCTTTGTTGG
>JBCAWW010000734.1:0-3506 GCA_038534415.1 Bacteroidota bacterium
CAGTACGAAAAATAAGAAATTCCTTATCTACGTAATATTACATGCCTCCTGCCCTACTCAGTTCCGATTTTAAAGGAAAGTAAGGCGGTAATTTCTTGAGAGATAAACTGATGGGCCGCTTCGTTGGGATAGCGCTCATCAAGTAGCAAGTCCTCTGGGCGATTGCCCGTTTGCGTAGCGTATATTTCACAGAAATTCCAGTAGTCTGCGACTGTGCTAAAGTTTTCAATTGCCACTTCTCTGACCACACGCGAAATTTCCTCTCCCCGCGTCCAAATCACCTTCGGAGCCTCTGGAGCAGGATTGTTGGGCGTCAAAATCAAGGTTTTGATATTAGCGTTTTGCAAAGCAAGCAACATCCCCTGCAGGTCAACCGCAAAAGCTTGAACCGCAATATCCTCTCGCCAAACCTCGTCCATCCCAAAGCCCAAAATGACCCATTCCGGCTGCTGCTTGATGATCGAATCGAGCATGGGAGCTAAGCGTTCGTCAGGGACGCCCAAAAGCAAATCCTTACGTCCCCAATCTACGATCTCACGCTCAAAGCCATTGGCCGCCAAGCTATTGGGCAATACCTCTTGCATACGTGCTTCGATGGCAGTATGCGGTACCAATAGATTGCCCCCAAAGACAATGATTTTGGGCAGCTCAGTAGGAGTATCCATTGTAGCGCTGCCCGTCTCACTGACGATTTCCTCAGGTTTTTGCGTTTGGGATTCGGTGCTTTGGCAGGCAAAAAGAAGCGTTCCTAGCAGAAAAAAAATAATACGCATGGGTCAATATCTTTGGCTACAAAATTCTCGCAAAAAGACCCGATCTGCAAATCATTTCCGCGGCAATGCTTAATTTGGCAATATGTTTCCGATTCGCGATAGTATTCCTACCCGACGATTTCCCATTGTCAACACCATATTGATCGTCCTTAATATCCTGATTTTCATACTGGTACAACCTGCGGGCGGTACGGAGGAGGAAGCCATCTTTTTTCATTTATTTGGGCTAGTGCCCGAACGCTATCTCGAATCTGGCGGAGGTTTGCTCTACTATCTGCCCTTTCTCTCCAATATGTTTTTGCATGGAGGCTGGCTACACCTGATCGGCAATGTGTGGACGCTCTATATATTTGGCGATAATGTGGAAGATCGCATGGGTAAAGGCCGATATTTGGTATTTTATTTACTCTGCGGTTTGTTGGGCAGCTTGGCGCATATGGCGACAAACTGGGGTTCACCGATACCAGCGATTGGCGCTTCAGGAGCAATTTCAGGAGTAATGGGCGCTTATCTTTTGCTTTGCCCCAAGAGTAGAATCAGCATGCTGATTCCGATATTTTATATTCCCTTCTTTTTCAAAATCCCTGCTTGGGCCTATCTGATCTATTGGTTTGTTTTACAGTTTTTTAGTGGTGCGCAGGAGTTGTTTAGCCAAGATGGGGGTTCAGGCGCGGGAGTCGCTTTCTGGGCGCATATCGGCGGTTTCGTGGCCGGCTTGGGACTTAAGTTTCTCTTCGCGAAACGCGACTATCAAGAACCAGAAGAGTTTCAATCCTATAAACTAGACCCTCAATACCTTAAATATGGACGTAGCAAAGGCATGCATTGGGATGAAAATAGGGGACGACCTTAGATAATTTCGAAATAGCGGCGCATCTCCCAATCAGTTACGGCTTTAGAAAATTCACGCCATTCCCATTCTCGCGTTCTCACAAAGTGATCTACAAAGCCTTCGCCAAATAGCTCGCGCGCGATCTCAGATTTTTTCATGGCAGCTGTAGCCTCATCGAGATTGCGGGGTAATACTCCATACTTCATCTCTGCATAGCCATTGCCGATCACTTTGGGCTGGTCGAGTTTGAGACCATGACGGATGCCATACAAACCACTGGCCAAACAGGCGGCCATGGCCAAGAAGGGATTGCTATCTGAACCTACAACCCGCGTTTCTAATCGAGCCGACTTTGCTCCACCTGTCAAAACTCGAAGTGCGGTAGTACGATTGTCTCTTCCCCAAGTCAAAGTAGTGGGAGCCCAAGCCCCTTCGACTAGTCTTTTGTAACTATTGATGGTAGGCGCAAACATGGGCAAAATATGGGGTAAACAAGCGAGTTGTCCTGCGACATAAGATTGCATGAGCGGGCTCATCGCGTTTTCATCTTCCTCATCGTGAAAAAGATTGGTATCCTCGGCTTCGTTCCAAAGACTTTGGTGCACATGTCCACTACAGCCCGGTAAATCTGCTCGCCATTTGGCCATAAAAGTGGCCATCACCCCATGGCGATAAGCGATTTCCTTAACGGCAGTTTTGAAAAGGACCGCTCTATCAGCCGACTCCAATATATCCCCGTACATAATGGCAGCCTCGTATACACCCGGGCCAGTTTCGGTATGCAAGCCCTCTAAGGGCACATCAAATTGCCCGAGTAGATCAAAGAGATCATTGAAAAATTCAGATTTGAGGGAGCTTCGAAGCAATGAATAGCCAAACATGCCCGGCGTCATGGGCTTGGGATCACGAAATCCTTTATCGGCTAAGGACTGAGGGGTTTCTTCAAAATTGAACCATTCAAACTCTTGCGAGAATTTGGGTTTATAGCCCATATCTAAGGCCTGCTGCCGAACGCTTTTCAATAAGCTTCGCGGACAAGCAGAAAGCGGGGCTCCAGCAGCATCGACAAAGTCAGCCAGAAAAAAGGGCAACTCTCCCTCCCAAGGAATCTTCCTAAAGGTGTCTAAGTCAATCCTGGCCTGGGCGTCTGGATAGCCCGTATGCCAACCGGTGATCTGAGCGTTGTCATAAGACTCATCAGCGGCATCCCAACCAAATACGACATCACAAAAGCCAAATCCGCTTTTGATGACACTCATAAATTTGTCGCGGTGGATCACCTTTCCACGCAAAATACCATCTACATCGGTGATCGCCAGCTTGACTTTGCCGGCCGGGTGTTGGGAGACATACTCCTTGATACGTTCTGGGCTCATACCCCAAGATAATTCAATGCAAAGTGAATATCCAACCACAAATTGGATATTGGCATTGGAGATTGAGCATCAAACATTTTTTAGGGTTCCCAGACTTCGCCATTGAGGCGTATGATCATTTCGGGCTTGAGTTCTTTGGCCTTACGAAAATCGTCCATTGCTGATTTTAGCTCTCCACGAGCGTAGCGAGCCAAACCACGATTGTACCAAGCTTCGGCGAGATTAGGAGCAAGCGAAAGGGCTTGATCGAGATAACCTAAGCCTTCCTCTACTCGGTTTACTTGACAGAGGGCTAAGCCTAAATTACTCAGACAAACGGGGTGAAAAGGTTCTTGGGAGATGACCATTTCCATATCAGCAATAGCGGCTTCTAGCTTGCCTAGCTTATAGAGAGCCGTTCCGCGATTGAGCCGGACCATCAATAAAGTAGAATCTAAAGCTAAAGCTTGATCAAATTTTGCGATGGCGTCATTGACCTTAGCTTCTTGCAGCTGATAATAGCCCAAATACCCTCAGACCTTAGGG
>JBCAWW010000735.1:0-3506 GCA_038534415.1 Bacteroidota bacterium
TGGATGCTATCCGACGGAAAGAGCAAACGAAACTCACCGGCCCCACCCGCACTATAAATACCCGGCATCGCGATGTTGGCGCTAAGCGTTCCCCAAAGGGGCACCAAAAAAACCAGCAGCAGTAAACGAAATTTATATCTCATATTTTTAAAACTAGCAAAAGCTGATTGATTAAGCTTTTGAGATTTGTGTATTTTAGATGATTATCCTTAGATCTATGCGCAGATTCTTTAACCTGATTGTCTTCTTTTTTGTTCTCCTCCCCTTGGGGAACGCTCAGTCGCCTTGGAATTTGGTCGAGATTGGCCATTTAGCCAACGATTCTACCGCCAGTGGCCTGCCTATCCGCTCCAATGATATTTGGGCTTATGTGGACAGTGCGGGAACGGAATATGCCTTATTAGGGAAGCAGGATGGCCTCAGCATCATCTCGCTCCTTGACCCCACCCAGCCTGTAGAGCTTCACTATTTGCCGGGCAACAATTCGATTTGGCGAGATATCAAAACCGCGGGCGACTATGCTTATGTATGCAATGAGAGCGGTGGGGGACTTAAGATAATAGATTTGAGTGGCTTGCCCGATACAGTCGTCTATCAGGATACCATGATAGCAGGCATAGAAACCGCTCACAATCTCTGGATTGAGGGCGAAAGACTCTACGTTTGTGGCTCCCCTACTTTTAGTGGGGGTATCGGTATTTTTTCTTTGGCCGACCCTGCGAATCCGCTTTTGCTGGGGCAATATCCCTTGCGATACGTGCATGATATATACGTGCGAGACAGTATCGGCTATGCAGCCGAGATTGACGACGGTCTATTGACCATTATCGATCTTAGCGACCCGATGGCACTTTCGATATTGGGCCAGACGACCTACCCCAACGCACTTACTCACAATACTTGGCTCAATGACGCTAGCACCGTTTGCTTTACGACGGACGAACTTAGCTCCGCCTATATCAGTGCTTGGGACATCAGCGATCCTGGCAATATCACCCTTTTAGATCGCATACGCTCTAGTGTCAACGAAGGTCGCGGCATGCCACACAATGCCCACGTCCTCAACGATTGGCTCATCAGCTCCTACTACCGAGATGGCATCCACCTGAGCGATGCCGCTCGCCCCAACAATTTGGTAGAAGTCGGCTATTTCCCGGCCAGAGGCTCAGTTTGGGGCGCCTATCCCTATTTGCCTTCGGGCCTTGTATTGGCCTCAGACATTTGGGCCGGTCTATCGGTCTTACAAGCTAATTATGAGCGAGCCGCCTATCTAGAAGGCAATATAAGCGATCTGGCTACCGGCCAAGCCCTCAATGATGTGAGCATAGAGTTTGAGACCGAAGAGCTAGAGACCAAAAGCCTGCTCAATGGAGATTATGCCATCGGTAGTGTGATAAACGGCTCCTTTGATGTCCGCTTTTCGAGCTATGGCTATACGTCTGAAGTACGAACGGTCAATCTCCAGCAAGGCGTATTGACAATAGAGGATGTTGCCTTGACTCCAGCGCCGGAACTAGGTACCGTTTATATGTATCTCAGCGATTCCTTGACGGGAGCAGGCATTACCAATGGGACTATCTTAGTTGAGGATCGCTTTACAGACGCCACCTTTATCTATAAAGAAGGAGAAGACGCTGCGCCCTTCAATGGTTTGTATGAAGGCCAATATGAAATCTATGCCGGCGCTTGGGGACATATCACCCGCAAATGGGAACTAACGTTGACCGCCGGCGAAACCGATGTACAGCTTCGCCTATTGCCTGGCTATTATGACGATTTTCTGTTTGAGTACGATTGGCTGCTGCTGAGTTCGACTTTGCCAGGCAGTTGGGAAAGAAGCGTTCCACTAGTGGGGCTGATCAATGACTCTATCGTCAGTCCAGCAGCCGATATTGATACTGATTTGGGAGACTTTGCCTTTATGACACAAAATTCAGCGCCAGATGGTTCTACAGTGGGCGTACGCAATGGTTGGGTATCGCTAGAGTCTCCCCTCATGAATCTTTCTACTTACAATGACCCGGTGATTCATTTTCATTATTGGTTTTGCGGCCTTGGATTTGCCTTTGGGCAGGGCTTTGCGACCACTGATAGTATGCAGGTGATCTTGGCGGGACAAAGTGGCAGTGCAGTCTTGGCTGAGTATAGTGGTTATATGCCCTACTGGCAGCAAGACAGTTTTAGGGTCGCGGACTTTCTCCCCAATGATTCGATTTTTCAAGTGATTTTTACCACTGCCAATGTCGAAGTTAGCCAAACCGTAGAAGCCTTGGTCGATCAATTTTGGGTCAAGGAGGGGCCGATCAGTAGTACCGCTATCGATGCCTCTTTTGAGCCCTTGCTAGAAATATACCCCAACCCCAGTCAAGGAAGCTTGCAAATCCGCTGGCAAGATGGGCAGCCCTTTAGCGACGAATACCAGATTTTTGACCTCCAAGGTAAAGCGCTAAGGAGTGAGAGGAGTCCTAGCGGAAGGCTTCATCTCGATCTCGCCAATGGAATTTACCACCTGGTTTTTCAGGACAAGGGAGGCGTTCGGCGAAGCCAGAAAATCGTGATCCTCCGCTAAACAGTTCCTTACTGGCCTGCTCCGCAGAACGCTAGTCACGCAAGCCCGCATGGGATTGCATGAGGCTAGGATGATTGAAGAATTTTGTTGGTCAAAGACAGTAAAAGAAACTGACATAGGGGAAGAATAGGCAGGAATTTATCCGGCATCTCTATGCTCCTCACTACTGCGCATGAAGCTTTTTGATCAATACAATCTGGCCCAAATGGTAGTGCACATGCTCTACGATACCGCTTAAGTTACGGTAATAAATCCCGTATTTGGGCTCACTAAACTCTTGCCAGAGCTTTTCTTCCGGCAATTGCTCAATCAGCGAGGCAAACTTTTCAAGTTCCTCCCAAGCTTGCTTTTGCATATCGAGCCAGTCTTGCTCGGAGGCGATGGGAGGATGGGTAAAACTCTCCTTGTCCTTACCGACCAAGGGGCCTCCTTCCAAAACTTTGGTAACAATCCGGATGTAGTAGTGGATATGGCCAAACAATATCACGATTGAGTTCAACTCATAAAGGGGCTTGATCGCCTGCTGCCAGGTGATATCCTGGAGGCTGTCGCGAAGGTTGACACTAGTCCAATTGCCGCCAAAATAGACCTCTCTCAAATGCTTGGCGATTTGTGCGGGAGTGTTCATGCTAGTTTTATTTTTTGAGTTGCAGTGCTATTTTATTGCCCGCTGCGCGGAACGCTCAGTCACTCAGCCCGCTTAAAATTTAGTGAGCATTTCACTTTCTACAAAATGTCGTGAGAATCACAAATTTGTGTAGCTTTCAGCGGATTCTTATCTATCTATTTTAGACTCTATGCTTTCAAGGCTTAAAGAAGGATTTCGAGAAATTTGGCAAGGCCTGAAGGCTCACTTTGCTGAAAACTGGAATACGCCTTACTACTTGAGTGTAGCCCTACTGTTGAGCTGCTATCTGCTGTTTAACTACTTTTATCT
>JBCAWW010000736.1:0-3496 GCA_038534415.1 Bacteroidota bacterium
ATTTAGATCTTCTTTTTTCAAAAAAGTCTTCACTGCACTCTTTTGAATGTCTAAGGCTTTACTCCAACTGCTGCGACTGAGTCGAACGTTTGTAAATATGGGCCTGCCAGCCGCTTGGACAAAATACTTGACTCTATCTATATATTGATCTTTGCGGTTATTAGAGGAGTAAGCGCCTTGGTAGTCCGCTTCGCGGAACTCTTTAAAGTATTGTTTGTAGAGAATGCTTTTGTCAGCGTAGATTTTTTCGAGGGCCATGACTTCACTTTCTCCTTTTTCGGTAACCAAGCTTCTTACTTCAAATTGGCGATTGATGCCCATGGAGTCCAATAGCTCAAATCGATCCACCAATTTAAGAGGGATGGTGTTGATGACTCCATTCATAGATACCTCAAGTTGGTTTTCGCTCAGATTGAGTACTGTCGCAACTTCTTGCTTTATGCCCCCATTTTTCATCCAGATGGTGCCTTTGGCAAAGATATTTGAGTAGTAAGGACTGCCTTCTACTCCCTCGTAGCGGCTGTCAAAAGTTCTGACAGAACCAAACATATTTTCCCCAGAAGTAAGAGACTCGGTATTGGTACGCCCAGCTTGGGTCTCTTGGAGGGATTCGTTCTGCGAGTAGCAGAAAGAAAAAAATAGAGCGAAAATGAAAAGTAGCGAAACTTGTTTCATAGCAAGGGGGAGTTAATTAAGTTTGGAAGCAGGCCTATCCCTACTGCAAGCAAAACGAGAGCTATTATGCAAATGTTGCTTCACCCTTTGAATTTAGAGATTGCACGTCCTTTTCGGATTTCACGAGGGATCAAAACCCAGCAAGAATGTCTTATCGTAGAACTGCGAAAAGAGGGAAAGTCTGGATGGGGAGAAGCGGCCGCTCATCCCTATTTTGGGGCTGACCTAAAGCAAATGATGGCTTTGTTAGAAAAACATCGGGCCGTCATCGAAAATACCGTCCTCGATCATCCTGAAAACTATTGGGCTAAGATGCAGCCGCTATTGGCGGAGCAAGCATTTGCCCTGGCGGCATTGGACCTTGCTGCCAATGATCTTTGGGCCCAAGAGCAAAATAAAAGCCTCCGAGAAGCCTTGGCGCTGCCGCGAGTAAAAGGCCCTCACACCAATATGACTTTGGGGCTTGATACTATCCCCGAATTGCTGGCCAGTATCGATCGGCACCAATGGCCTATCTACAAGGTCAAATTGGGCGGCGCGCATGATCTGGAAAGTATGCAGGCAATCCGCGCTCATACCGATGCGAGTTTGAGGATTGATGCCAATGGCGGCTGGACACTTGAGCAGGCCCTGGCCATGGCTCCCGCCCTCAAAGAATTGGGCGTTGAGTTTTTGGAGCAACCGCTGGAAAAAGATAATTGGGCGGGTATGGAAGTGCTTTATAAGGAGTCTCCCTTAGCGCTCGTAGCTGATGAGAGTTGCCAAACCGAAGCGGATATCGAGCGTTGTGCAAGCTGTTTTCATGGTATCAATATCAAACTCGCCAAATGTGGTGGTATTACTCCAGCGCTGCGCATGATCAAAAAGGCTCGTGCTTTGGGACTCAAGGTCATGATTGGCTGTATGATCGAAAGTCGAATCGGCATCTCCGCCATCGCCCAATTGTTGCCGCTATTGGATGCGGTAGATATGGACGGAGCGATCAATCTAAAATACCAATATGCCGAAGGAGTGGAGGTGAAGCGAGAAGGGATATTTTTAGCTGCGCGCCATGGAATTGGTGCGAGTCTCAAACCCAAATTTCGATCTGCATGATACTTAGCCAAATCCGACAGCTGCTGCGAGAAAAGCAGCTTGATGCCTATGTGATCCCGATGGGTGATCCACACAATAATGAGTATCTGGCCCCTCATTGGCAGATGATCAAGGCGATCAGTGGCTTTAGTGGTTCGGCTGGCGTTTTGGTGATCACCTCTGATTTTGCGGGACTCTGGACTGACTCTCGATATTTTGGCCAAGCCGAAGCTGAAATAAAACCATATGGATTTGAATTGGTGCGCCTCAAAGTACCGCATCAACCAGCGTATATAGATTGGTTGTTGGAGCGATTGCCAAAGGAGGCTAGGGTAGGAGGGGACTTATCCTTGTTTGCCATTGATAAGTGGCAATATCTGCAATCTCGCTTGCAGCCAGCCTCCTTGCACTTAGTTGCTTTGTCGGAATTTTGGACCGCATATTGGCTGGATCGGCCCGAAAAGCAGGCAGCCCCAATTTTTGTTCATCCCAATAAATATGTGGGAGAGGAGCGTTCTGCGAAGCTGCAAAAATTGAAACAAGCCCTCAAATCAAGCCCAGCTTCTGCCTGCCTTTTGACTGCCTTGGACGAAATCGCGTGGTTGCTCAATCTACGTGGCGGAGACATCCCCTACAATCCGATCTTTTTTGGTTTTTTCTGGCTATCCGCCGAACGCTCAGTCTTATTTGTGGATTTGAATAATGTGAACGAGGCGATCAGCGAGGAATTAGAAGCCGCAGGCATAGCTTGTCAGGCATATGAAACCTTTGATGAATTTGTGGTGCAGCAAAAAGAGCATTTGATATGGAGCGATCCTCGTAGCCTGAATGCGGCCCTATATGGGCGATTGCAGGCAGGAAATTGGTGGTTAAATCCTTCATTTGTGCGGAGCGAAAAAGCGAAGAAGCATCCTTTAGAGATGGATTATGTCCGTTTCAGGCATGACAAAGAAGGCTTAATATGGCTAAAAAGCTGGCATTGGTGGGAACAAAAACTGCTTGATACTCAGCTGGGAGAGTTTGCGCTGGTCGAATATATGGAATCATTACGAGCTGAGGACGAGGCTTATCTGGGGCCAAGTTTTGCGCCGATTGTGGCTTATGGACCCAATGGAGCGATGAACCATTATAGTCCTAGTCAAGAAAAGCAGGCGATGATTGAGCAGGGAAGCCTTTTATTGATAGATACGGGCGGACAATATTTAGATGGTACGACCGATATGACGCGTACTTTTGCGACTACTGAGCCGACTGAGGCACAAAGAGAGGCTTATACAGCTGTTTTGCAAGGTGTGATTGCGGTCAGTCGTTTGCGATTCCCTGCGGGAACGGGAGGTCATCAGTTAGATACCTTGGCCCGTGCGGCCTTGTGGCAAAGAGGCCTTAATTATGGACATGGTACTGGACATGGGGTTGGTTACTGCTTGAATGTGCATGAGGGCCCGCAAGCAATCGGTACCGGATCTAGTGGCAGTGCCGGGACTCAATTGGCGGTAGGTATGTTGACTTCGGTAGAACCGGGTTATTATTTGGAAGGTCAATGGGGAATTCGCATCGAAAATCTTTTGCTCTGTGTGGAGGATACAAAGGAAGGCTGGTTACGATTTGAGAGTTTGGGCTATTGTCCTTTGGAAGCTAGATTGATAAAGTGGGAGCAGCTTAGGCCGGAGGAATTGGATTGGGTACGGGCATTTCAACTAAGCGTTTACCGTAGGTATGAAAATCGAATTTTGCCTTATCTAAAGCC
>JBCAWW010000737.1:0-3491 GCA_038534415.1 Bacteroidota bacterium
CAGATATAGTTTGACAGGGAAGCTTATTCACCCTCAACAAATCATCCCCAACGAAAATCACCAAATTGATTTATCCACTTATCCCAATCAGAGCATCATTATTATCATCAGCAATAAAGAAGGCAATTTTATCAAAAAGGCACTTATCCGATAAACCCTTTTTTAACTCAACACAATATGAAAACACTTAGCATAAGCCTCTTATTAGGCGTATTGACGCTATCGGTACAGGCTCAGGATTTCTATCAACAAGGTGATCATTGGACTTATCGCGATTTTCAATTTGCCCCGCCCTGGTTAGAAGGCCCTTATAGTTCTCAAATTGAGGTAGTAGGAGACACCAATTTGCAGGGATTAAATGCCGTGATGCTGCAGATCAATCAGGAAATAGCTAGTCAAGTAATTTTGCGATCTGACAGCCAAAAAGTCTGGATTTGGCGAGACAATGCATTTCGTTTGTTTGTTGATTTCTCATTGAATGCAGGGGATAGCATGCAGTACTATGTGCCCTATGTGCAAAACTTCTATGAGATCAGTTGTGGCAGCACTCCCATGCAAAACGAGCGATTTCAAGTCGTGATTGACTCCGTGTCTTTTTTGGACATGAATGGATTCTCACTCAAGCAGTTACACACTTCTTATGTGCTTGACACCAGTCTACATTCTAACTGGATTTTAGGGACCATTACAGAAGGCATCGGTAGTGATCAAGGATTTTGGGGGCGTTCGGAGACACAATGTCTTTCTGGCTTTTGGGGCAATTTTGCTTGCTATTCGGACCTACAACGGGGACTTTATATCGAAGATACTGTCGCCTGCTTTGGCGATACGACGGCCCTGCCCTACCCTGCTTTTATGTTAGGAACCGATTTTCAGTGGCATGAGATCAATCGCGACATCAACGAGCCCAATAGGACGGATATATTTTATACTGTCGGAGATCCAGTCTCTATTGATGGAGAAATTTGGAATCCAGTATGTCAGCTCTATACCAATCCTTTTGATACGGTGGCTAGAGAATTTTTTCTACGACACGACAGTTTAGCACGACAGCTTTATTACCGACATAGTATCGATAGCAGTGCTCGGATATTGTATGATTACAAGCTTAGCGTGGGCAGCGTATTGGATCCGGCCCTCTATGGCGTCTATATTGAGCCCAACTCCTATGTTTCTGCCATCGATACGCTCTATTTTGACGGCCGACCGATCCGATATTTTGAGCTCAATGGTGATCCATTTGGGGCTGGCTTGTACGAAGGCTTTGGTTCGAGCAGGGGTTTATTTTTTGGTGTAGGAGCCTGTCTTTGTATTGACAATGTCCATAGTATGCAAATAGACGGTCAAGCGCTTTTTGATTTCCCAACTGAACCCATGCCCAGTAATTGTGCTAGTTTCTTGCTATCTAATGAGGCAGATTTATCAAAGACATTTTCGATCATTCAGATGGAGGACTTACTTGAGATTAGGACTGCTGCGCAGAACGCTCAGTCGTATCAAGTGCAAATGTTCAATCTACAGGGGCAGCTGCTGAGCAAGACGACTGTAAATCCTACCCAAGCCTTTCGGCTATCGACCGCAGCGTTCCCCGCAGGGGTATACCTCCTCCAAATCAAGCAAGGACAAGCAATCCTTAATCGAAAAATCCTGATCACATACTAGAAATAGGGATTAGGCCTACTACAAAATGCTACTCAGGCTGAAAGGGTGGCGGTTTTAGCTTTTGATAAGCTTGCTTTGGCAAGCGAAAATAGCTGGCATTTAGCGCCGATGAAGGTAAAGGAGCATTAAAGTGGGGCCCTAACCAAAGATCAGACTGAGTCATCGCAGCCTTAAGTTTGGGAGTTTGAGAAGGAATTTCAGCAAAGACCGTTTGGCTATTATCGGGGGAGCTCATGGAGCTAAGCAAAAGGGTTTCGACCCCTAGGGACCAATCAACCCAAAAATAATTATGATCTAAATCCTCTCTAGTGGAAATGGTTTTTGCTGATTGTCTTTGTGCATTTTGGGCTAGGACAAACTCCAAATAGGCCACCCGCTTGACAAAGTGGCGCCTCAATTGATAACAGTTGTTCAAACAAATCAAGCAAAGGCAAAGCAATAATGCCCCCGGCCAAGTCTTATGTTTGATTTGAGCGAGCTCGTTTAAAAGTGGTAGCGCAATCATGGCTCCCCACATCATCAAATAATGGTCCGTTCCCAAGGCCCCATTAGGTGAATACCAGATACAGATGAGGCTAAAGCCAAGCAATACACCCAGGGTATATAAAGCCAAAAGCAGACGTTTGCTCAAAAGGTAATAGCTAATCAGTACAAGAGAAATCAGATAGTTAGGCCATAGACTTTTGGAGATGGTCCGAAACCACGGCAGCAGATAGTTGGGACGAGAAAAGTAGGTTCCCCAATCAAAAATCTGAGCCATATTTCGGATTGCGCCCCCTTCATAAGAATCAGCTGGGATCAGCATCACTCGCAAAACAAACCAGAGCAGGGTAAATGCCACTAGGCCTTGCCAGAATCGATCTTTCCACTTTTGCTCATCCAGCCCTACAAAAACCAAATAAGCGAGTATCACCCCGCCAATCAACAAGCGCCCATAAGAAGCGATTCCAATCAAGAGGATCGCCACAGTAAAGCCTAAATATTTAGAGAGTTTAGGACGCGCCTCAACAAAAGATAGCCAGCCCACAAATAAGGCAAACACACTGAGCGAAAGCGGCAACTCTGCTGCTACATAAAAAAAACTCACCCCCGGATTAAGAATGAGAGCAAGTACCAGCAAAAGCGCCGCCTTATAGGTTTTAAAACCATATACCAATAGCAGATAAATACTATAAGGAAACAACACCCAAGCAATAGAATAAGAGAGCATGACCGCCTTCAGGCTAGCTCCCATTTTGACGAGCATGAGGGGCAACCACTGGATCGCTACCATCAGATATCGATTATGGTCTAGCAAAAAAGTCTCATCCTGTATGACAGAAAACAAATGCCAAGCCGAATCATAAGACAAGACTCGTGCCTTGAAATAAAAAATACTCATGCCCAAAAGGATCATAAAGCAAAAATGCCCAGTCCAGATCATCCAACTCACTAGGGAGGACGGTTGATTGTGCGTTGTCAAGTGTGCTATAGTAATTATTTATGCAGCTCTATTGCGATCATAAATCTACAAAAAAAACGTAGGAAAGGACTGAACCCCTCACCTACGTTTTTTTCAGATAAGCGATTGATTTAGTCTTTAAAGGGACTCAATTCAACCTTTTCGACTGCTTCGCGATAGGCTTTCCAATCGTTTTCAAAGAAGTCATTATGGGCAGCTTTGACTTCTCCAAAAGTCTTTTTGGCTTGCTCAAACTGTCGTTGTATCGTCTGATTAGGTCCTCCGGGCTCTGGCATAGAAAGCCCCCACTGTATCGGCCCTAATTTCGAGCTCAAAGTAGTAGGATCAGAGGTATAGCCCTTGCCCGGCTTAGGGCGGAATCTATTTT
>JBCAWW010000738.1:0-3489 GCA_038534415.1 Bacteroidota bacterium
TTTTTATCCGTACTTACTACTCAATACTTTTCCAGGTACTAAATACTCCTCTCTTAATACCGCACCCAGCGCCAGAGCTCTTTGAAGCTAGGTTTTTTGCCATACATAAGGATACCAGTCCGATAAATTTTGCTGCCAAGCCAGATACATCCGAGGAAGCCCATTATCAATAAAGTAATGGAGACCAAAACCTGCCAGCTAGGAACTTCGGTGGTGGACAAGCGCACCAGCATGGACATGGGAGAAGTAAAAGGTATCATGGAGAGCGTTACTGCGAGAGCAGAATTGGGACTTTGGACGATATTCATCACCAATATAGTGGGGATCAATAGCGGCAAAGAGATCGGCAAGGTCAATTGTTGGGCGTCTTGGATATTATCGACACTCGCACCCGCGGCCGCGAAGAGAGAGCCATACAAAAAGAAACCTCCCAAAAAGTAAATCGGGAAAGCCCATAATAGCGTCCCCCATTGAAAATTTTCGACCTGCCCCAGCATCTTCTCCATCCCGCCCTGGGCGAGTTCGGCCTCCAGCGGAGTACCAGGCCCTTGGGTGGCCATGATTTGCTCCGGATCGATCATCCCCGCAGCAAAGAGACCGAGGATAAATACAAATAAATAGGAGGTAATCGTCCACAACAAAAATTGTAGCAATCCCGCCGAGGCGATAGCCAAGACTTTACCCATCAACAATTTGAAGGGCTTAACAGAGGAAATCATCACCTCCACGATCCGATTGGTCTTTTCTTCGATCACGCCCTGCATCAAGATACCGCCATAAGCAGCCACTAATACATACATCAAAAGTGATATCACCAAACCTACGATCATAGCGATGACTTCACTGCCTCGCTTTTCTTCTTTGGGACTTGATACTACTGAGTCTACCGAAAAGTCAAAATCTAAAGCCGCTAATTGGTCGCGACTAATACCGGCATCTTGCTGTTTATACTGGCGAATCGCATCTCGCAAATGATCTCTTATTGCATTCACCACGCTCAGATTGAGGCTACTGACATTGTATAGCGTAGCATGTCCGGTTGGCTTTTCGATGATCTGCGGGCCGATCTCCATCAATATCAGATGATCATCGGCCCATATTTGCTTTTTGAGGCTATCTATCGGTAATGGACTAAGCTTATACGTATAGTTTTCGTGCGACTCAAGATATCGAGTAATTTCTGGCAGGTCTGTTTCGGGAACCAAAACGATATAATCATCTTGACTGATGTTAAGCCCCGCAAATATCTGGACGCCAAAGACGCCCGCCATCAATAGCGGTACGAGGAAGGTTGAGAGCCAAAAGCTTTTCTTTCGCACCAGATTGAGAAACTCTCTTTTATAGATTAATCTTAGCATATCAGTTTTGTCCTCCTACCAATTGAATAAAGATTTCGTTGAGGCGAGGCATATGCTGCTCAAATTTAGTAATCTCGAGCGGGCTATCGGCCAAAAGACGCAGCAAATCGTTGCGATTTTGGCCTTCCAATAAGCTCACCTGAGCCTTCCCATCTTGTACAGATTCGACTGCGAGGCCATTTATTTGGGACAACTGCTCCGCAGAACCGATAAACTCTAAGTCGAAGATGTTTTTTTGAAAGCGTTGCCTTACCTCAGTGATCGGATCTTCTAGGATTTTTTGACCTTGGTTCATGAGGGCGATATCGTCGCAAAGCTCCTCTACCTGTTCCATCCGATGAGTCGAAAAAATGATGGTCGTACCTTCGGTCGCCATGCGTCGGATTTCTTGCTCGATGATACGCGTATTGACTGGATCCAAACCCGAAAAGGGTTCGTCCAATATCAAAAGGCGCGGTTGATGCCCCACCGTAGTGATAAACTGTACTTTTTGCTGCATTCCCTTTGAGAGATCCATCGTCTTGCGCTTGGCCCATTCGGTCAAATCCAACTTTTCCAGCCAAGTATCAGCCGCTTTTTTGGCCGCTCTTTCTCCCATACCACGAAGTCCAAGGAGGTAGACGATTTGCTCTCGGATAGGCATCTTTTTGTAGAGCCCACGTTCCTCCGGCATATAGCCTATTTTACGGGTATGTTTTTCGACCAGGGGTTCGCCGTCAAACCAAATTTTGCCTTGATCGGGAGCCGTAATCCCCGTTATCATCCTGATGATAGAAGTTTTTCCTGCGCCATTGGGTCCGAGCAGGCCGTATATTTTCCCTCTGGGGACACTCAGCGAAACCCCATCAACCGCAAGGTGTTGATCGTACTGTTTGCTGACATTTTCGAGACGTAAAAAGCCATCCATATTGCAAGTTAGGACAATCAGCTGGATTTGCCTTAAATTCCCCCAATGCAAAAAATCAGTGCCGACTATATATACAGTCCAGAAGGATGGCTGAATGGCCATCTTTTGGAGATCGATGCCAAAGGCGTGGTGCAAGCGCTGCGACCGATTAGAGAGGGAGAGGATTTTGTCCGCCTCCGGGGAACGCTCAGTCCGGGCTTTGTCAATGCGCATTGTCACTTAGAGCTTTCGATGCTGCAAGGAGCCATCCCCACTGGGACCGGTATGCTGGGTTTTATCGGACAAGTGGTAAAAAAGAGACAAGCGTTCTCCGAAGGAGCCCAAATAAAAGCTGCTCAAAATGCCCTCCTCGATATGCAAAGTAAGGGGATAGTTGCCCTAGGAGACATCTGTAATACCGCCCTGACCGCAGAGATCAAGCGCGAGCATCCAGCCTTTTTGGTCTACAACTTCGTTGAACGCTTCGGTTTAAAGCCAGAAGATGCCAAAAACATCATCGAAAGTGGCGAAGAAATCGCAGCTGAGTTTCACGGACTCAAAGCATCCCTCAGCCCGCATGCGCCCTACTCCATGTCCAGCGAATTGCTCCAAGCCCTCTACCAAACTGAGCCCGAACGGATCTCCATCCACTTACTGGAGTCTCTGGCAGAACGCGCTTTATTTGATGAAGGAACAGGGCCATTTTTAGATTTTTTTGCCGCGATCAAAGCACCTAAACCGCTAACCGCAGCTACCCACACGGCAGTCCATCATATCTCTCAGGATCATCCGGGCGATATACCCAGCCTGCTTGTGCACAATACCGAGATCAAGCAGGAAGAACTCAATTTGATGATGACTAAGCTAGCGGAACCTTGGCTCTGCCTATGTCCACTCTCCAATCTCTACATTCATGATCGTTTGCCCAAGATGGAGCTTTTTCTCCCCTTCGCGGAACGCATCTGCTTAGGGACTGATAGTCTAGCTAGTAATCATAAACTGGATATATGGGCTGAGGCTCTGACGCTTAAGGAATATTTCCCTGCCTTAAAGTGGCATCAGTTGCTAAGCTGGGCGAGTTATAATGGCGCCAAAGCCCTTGGCTTTGCAGATCAAATAGGCAGTTTTGAAAAAGGAAAGAGACCGGGAGTGGTTTTGCTACCCCTTTTAGGCGAGCAGGGCTTGATTGAAGATCAGGAGATGCGCATGATCCTCTAATAATGTATTCACCCCTATACTTTCAGG
>JBCAWW010000739.1:0-3486 GCA_038534415.1 Bacteroidota bacterium
CGAAAAGACACTGCCCTATGCTTTTATTCTCAAAGGGTATCAGCATACCCCCTTTGAGCAAGAAAAACCTACCCTTGACTTCAATACCAAGATTGAATCGGAATCTGTGAAACTAGGGACAAGCGTTCGGCTAGCGGTACAACTGCACAATCCTCAAAAATATGAAGTAGCGAGTCCAATGATTCGTTTGGGGATTCCGGCGGGCTTAAGTGTGCAAGCTCAGCAACTCAATGATTGGGTGGAGGAAGAAAAGATCGCCTATTATGAACTGCGTGATGGAGAACTGCATTTGTATTTTCGTTATCTCTCCGCAGGAGCAAGCATAGAATTACCGCTGGACTTGAAGGCAGATATTCCGGGTACTTATAAAGCGGCCGCTAGTGTTGCTTATCCCTATTATGACGGTCTGCGTCCCAATTGGGAGGGCGGTGAAAGTCTAAGCATTTTGCCCTAAAGCCGTCGGATTGGGGAGCGCCCCAAGTTGAATAATGGAGGCCCAATAGCGTTTGATGCGTGGTTGGGCTTTCCTTTTTTTGGGGCCGCTTCGCGGAACGCTTCTCAACATAATATTTGACAAATCTGATCGATACATGCTAAGCAAAACCGACCTAGTCATTAGGTGGATAAGGTAACTTAAACAAAAGCATTTTAGCGATTAGCCGCCGGACACTGCTACCTTATGGCTAGACAGGTCTGCCCAAAAAGCACATTTATGCCCATTCTTTCAGTTGAGACAAGCGTTCTGCGAAGCAGTTAAAAACCCTATCCCACTAATAAATGGGGCGCTTGAGCTACCATTGAAGTGCTAGTCCTAGACTGAGGCTGCGTGGAGGTGGATATGCCCCGCGATCGACTCCCAAATAAAAGGGCGCGCCGTTGAGATAAACTTCCGGATCATAGCCACTGTATTTGCTGATTAGCCATAGGTTTTGAGCGCTTAGGTAGAGGTCTATTTCATAGAACGGGTGGTCGCGTCGGCTTGGTTTCTGGCTAATGAGATCCCAATTAAGTTTTAGCTGCTTGAGTCGTAAAAAATTGCCGGATTCAACTAGTCGGTCGGTGATGCGGTTTTCGGTTTGGAAACTTGCGCGAGGGATGTCTGTGTCAGGGTTTTCTGGAGTCCAACGATTGATGGCATCGGCAAAAAGATGGGTGTTGCCATTGACCTGGTCTCTGCCATATAGCCGCTGGTAATTGACGATTTGATGCCCAAACTGGCCATACCAATTAGCCGAGAGCGTAAAGGCTTTCCAACTGATACGAATGTTACTGCCAATAGAGTTTATGGGTAGGGTTCTCGCGATAATTTGCTGATCCAGTTCGCTGATCTGGCCGTCTTTATTATGATCGACTA
The DNA here is from genome assembly GCA_038534415.1 of Bacteroidota bacterium. Lineage (GTDB taxonomy): Bacteria > Bacteroidota > Bacteroidia > J057 > J057 > JBCAWW01. The sequence goes on from JBCAWW010000739.1 coordinate 1,355, forward strand.
AGCGAATGTCGCCTGCTTGTTTGTTTGGTTCTAGGCTAAAACTCTGGCCTTCTTGGTACAAGCCATCAGTTTCATAACCCCAGATACTACCCAAGGGTTCTCCGACTTTCAATGCTCCGAGTTGTCCGCTAAGCGGAATGGTCAATTGGGACTGATCGCCTAGGTCTAAGATTTCATTTTGGTTGTATTGGTAGTTGAAGTCAAGCTCAATATCGATGCCTTCTCCCCAGAGGTTTCCGTTGCGATAGCCCAATACCAGCTCTAGTCCTTGGTTGCGAACACTGGCTAAGTTTTGCCAAACCAAAAATTGATTTTGGTCGGGCAATGCGACCCAAAGGTTGTCGGTTTGATTGCGATAGTAAATGAGGTTGAGACTGAGGTCGTGCACTGGATATATTCGCGTGCCGATATTGAAGCTGGATTTTTTTTCCCAATCAGGGCTTTGGGTGAGAAATTGGTTTTCGGTCTGGAAAAAAGGTTGTTGCTGCTGGAGTTGAGCGATTTGGGTGATGAGGGCGCTGCCATCATTACCGCTGACACTCCAATTGGCATCAATAGAAGGATAGGCACCACCTAGCCAAAAAGGCAATCGATATCGCATGGATAGCGTTGGGAAAAAAGCCATCTGTCGAGAGGGGCGCATCCGGTCGGACATGGCCCATTCAAGTCCACCAGAGACTTGCGGGAGCTTATTAGAGTTGTTTTTGTACTCAAAGGCAAGGGTGCTGTGGTATGAACGCCAATTGGAGCGCTGTATGCCTGTGATGGGCTCTGTGGACCATTGCCAGAAGTAGTATTCCTGCCAAAAGCTTTGTGAGAAATTTAGTCGATGATTTTTAAAGCTATCATCATTATAAGCGAGGTGGATGCGATGCTGAATACTTTGTAAGCGAGAGTTTTCAATCCGGGCTAAAGGGATGAAGGAAGTCGTGTCTGGAAACTGAAGGGCTTGTCTACTCTGCCAATGTTGGAAACTCAGACTATTGTTGACGATCCAATTTCCCTCATGGATGAGTTTATAATAGGCCTGTCCGCTAAATATTTGTTGATCTAGCTTTTGGGTCCGAGTCTCGGCATAAAGAGAAGGTTGATAGATCGCGGGACTATTGCCTTGGCTTGGAAATTTAAATTGGGATTGTTCGGGGAAGCTAATGGGAGGCGCAAGTAGCGTATGAAAATTGATGCCTTCTAGGTAGCCTAGAAGCGGCAAGTAGGCTTGCTGTTGGGAGAGGGTGCCATTGAAGTTGAAGCCCCAATGATGGCCATTGTTTTGGATGCGGCCTAGTTTGATCCGGCTTTGATAGCGGTTGAATTGACCAGATGCTACGGGTGAGCCCTGATTGAGGGCGCTCAAACTGATGTAGCGCTCCTGCCAAAACTTACCGTTCCCGAAGAGGGCAAACTGATGAGACTGACTATAAGCCGGCCGGAAAATTTCTTTTTGCCAATCTACCGGATGCGGATTGAGACCATTGGGATAGGGGAGCGGCAAACCATCATTGAGGCTGGCCTCATTGGCAAGCAATGCCCAATCGTTGGGGGAGATCATGTCTGGACGGCGGGCAATCCAGCTCAATGAAAATTCATTGCGATACTGCAGCCAAGGCCTTATGGTATAGATGGATTGATAAGTCGTCAGGGCTAGGACGATGCCTTTGCGGTCTGGACCTAAAATGAATTGGGCTTCTCGCCAATCTAAGGTGTCAATATGCGCAATTTTACTTTGGTACTGGCCGATACGGTTTAAGATCGAATCTCGCTTGGCCTTGGAGTCGATAAACTCACCATCTACTACTATCCAGACTTGATCATTTTGAAAGATCGCTTGGGAAGTTTTTGCGGCAGTATCGCTACGCTGCCAAAGTAAGTTGCCAGGCGCTAGAGGGATGCTATCTTGCTGAGCTTGAGTAGATACTATCAGTAGGAGAAAAGGAAGCTTGAAAAGCAGGAGGCGTAGATTCATAGTAAGTCGATGTGTTGCTACTTACTAGATAAAATCGAAGCGGGGTTTCCATAAAAAAGGAAGCCGGAAGCGAGCGCTTCCGGCTTGAGTTGCACACCTTAACCTAAAAACCTGATCAGGGTGATGATTATGTGTATCTAAAAATAAGTGTGTCCTTCTTTTTGATTAC
>JBCAWW010000740.1:0-3483 GCA_038534415.1 Bacteroidota bacterium
GTCAAATCGTATGGCCGCACGGTTGAGAATCTTCGTTCCACGAGGCGTGGAAGCCTTAGGAGTGATTTTGTATTGGATAAATCCGTGACTCTTAGGCTCATTGCTATTGCTATCTGGTAAGAAGATGTAATTGAACTTGAAGTGAATCACGCCATGCTCATCTAGGACCATATTATAGTCATGGCTATGGGCCAAAATTTCAAGGGTAGACGGATCAAGGTGCGGCGATAAAGTATCTAAGACCAAAACGTTCTGCGCTGGAGCAGTCCCTATGTTTTGAAACCTGATCTTGTAGGTCAAGGTATCAGTCGCTTTGATACTGCCTTCAGGATAAACCAGAATATCGTTTGGATCAATGGCACCTACGATCTCATTGAAATCTTGCAAACTATTGTCGGTCGGATCGCAATCATCATTTGAACCGTCAAAATACCCGAGGGTTTTTGTCATATCGCCGATGGTAGCATTGACCGAGACAGAATCTAAGAGCATGATCGTATTGCCTTTGTATGGCAGGATAGAATCGATTTGCCAGATATAGCTGGTGGTACTGTCGTGCGCTTCGACGATATCCCAAGGAAGGTCAGCGCTGAGCGGAACGATATCGTTGTCAAAGACCACCCGCAAGTCTACATTATAAGCTGCTTTTGAGCCATTGTTGTAATAGCTAATCGCATAAGTATTGCGGAAACCTAGTCGCAATACCGTACTAGATAGGGTCAGATTTAAGTCCGGATAATCACAGCCCGGTTGATTGGGCATGATGATGGAACTTGTGCTACTCTGGCCGGTCAATTGAGTGTTGCCAATTTGGCTATTGTTTTCTTCTTCGGTGATCACAACATCAATCTCTTGATAACAAGGATGCGACCAATTGTTATTGTCTACCTGACGAATGGTATAATCACCCGCCCCACGATAAAACTCAAAGCGCCCTTGGGCATCAGTAGTAATGTATTTGCCGTCTGGTAAAATCTCAAGCATGATGTTGGGCAATAATTGTTCACCCTCATCATACTCACAATTGGTGTTTTCGTCTACAAAGGTTACGCCGCTGATCATTTGGCCGTCAGGCTCCGTAATTGTCTCACAATCACTCACGGATTGAGCCGTTTTGTATTGGAGGAAGCTGGAAGGCCATTCGATGATCATGGAGTCAATTTGAGTCGCATCACCCAAGCCAAAGTAGACTTTAAGGGTGTTTTGAGCACTCACCCCACCAGTTTGACCCGAGATTTCGCGCATTTGCCAAACGTCTTGTCCATAGATATTGGCCTTTACTCTAACCTTCGCGCCTATGGCGGAACGATTAGAATTACTGCCTACGAGCGTGAGACATTTCCAGCTATTGCACTGGCCACGTTTGTTTTTGTAAAGCGTATTGACCTGATAGTTGTTGTTGGCGACAAAGATGTCGAGGTCGCCGTCATTGTCGTAATCGGCTAAGGCCGTTGCGGCACTGTTTTCGGAATCTTCATTGAGGATCAATTGATTTTGAACCACAAACTCATAGTTGCCCAAATTGACGTACATACGGTTTTGATTGTCATTGTCTTGGGTAACAAAGAGGTCTAAGTCGCCATCATTGTCGATATCTCCCCAGGTACTACCAAATGAGTGGCCTGTTTCGGTTGCAATCAATGAGGTCGTATTACGGGTGAAGGTCCCGTTGCCATTATTGATGTAGAAGAAATTGGGCTGGTTGGAAGCATTTGTGACATAAAGATCGAGGTCTCCATCATTGTCCACATCGCCCCAGCTTGCTCCTAATGAGTTACCTCCATCGGTAACGATATCTCCCGTTGTAATTTTGGTAAACATGCCATTCCCATCATTGTGATAGAGCGAGTTGTTATCATCTTGGGTGTTAGGGACAAATAGGTCCACTAGGCCATCATTGTCATAGTCGCCCCAAGAAGCACTCATGGTTGATTTTGCCTCCAGCATGATAGGAGTAGTTTCGGCGGTGGTGAAAGTGCCGTCTCCTTCATTGTGATATAGCTGATTGAAACGTGTCGGCATAAAGTCAGCGACAAAAAGATCCAAGAAGCCGTCATTGTCATAATCTACCCAAGAGGCAGAGTGGCAATATCCATTGTAGGTGGTGACTTCGCCCGCGTTTACGGCGCTAAAGCTGCCATTGCCATTGTTTTGATAAAGGTGATTTTCGGCTCTTACATTGTTGGCGATGAAGAGGTCCAAGTCTCCGTCATTGTCGTAGTCTCCCCAAGTGGCACCAACATTGGAGCCTTTGTCAGAGGTGATGGGAGGAGCCGATACTTTGCTGAAGGTACCGTCTCCATTGTTGTGGAAGAGATAACTGGCCCACCAGTGTGCGTATTCCGTAACGAGAATGTCTTCATAGCCATCACCATCATAATCGCCCCAGGCCGCACCCCAGCTGTTGCGTTCGTCGGCATCTAGGCCGGTGGAGGCGGTTCGTTCGAAGCGGATACTAGGATCGTATTTCAGTTGGATGAGTGGTAGCTCGTCCCCACAAGGTCGTTTGCTGTAAGCAGAGAGTTGAATGTATTCTCCAGGGCTATAATTGGTGCCGATATCAAAGTCAAAGCGGAATCTGATTCGGTTTTTGTCGGTTTCCAAAATGCCGGGTAAGCCTTCGGCTTCGATTGCTTCTGATAGCTCCCAACTGTTATAGCGGAAGCTATTGTTTGTCAATACGGGATCGCTCAATACGATAGAATCAACGGTATGAGGATAACGATAGGTAGCCCCGCCAGATTTAGGTGTGATACTCCCGCTGGCTGGTAGGCTTACCACCAAATAGAGACTATCAACATGCGCCTGTTGGACACTGGCCATTTCGACTGATACATTTGCTTCGCTGCCACAAATGTCCCCACCAGTGATGCCACTGACCCGCATTTGCAATTCTGCGGTCTTAGGCTCTACGTGTAACTCCATTTGGCTATAGGGGCAGCTAAAGTCGGAGAAGCGTTCGGGGTAGCCGGCACACTCATAACCAGAGAAAACAGTGATGTAATCTGGACTACAATTGCCATAGATAGCATCAATCTGGAATTGACGTGTTTTTGAACGCTTGATTTGACCGACTGGATAGACATCCCCGCTGAGACTTAAAGTATCCCCGCTATCGATATCAATGACATTGATGATGCTGATATCATTGCTAGCGGCTTGAATGTGGATCCAAGCATTGTCTGAGTCGGTATTACTGGTGTTGTTTTTGACATTCAAGGTCCAACTTGCCATAGGCGTTAGACCGTCTATGGTTGGAGCAGGAGAGGAAAGTGCGAGCGTTGCGGGTAAGAACCTAACTCTATCGGCATTGCAGTCATACCATTCCGTTTTTTCGCCTCCTAAGATATTTGTGGTTTGGAACTTGAACCACCAAGGCATGTCTTCCCAAGTATTGGAAGGTACTGCACAGGTCGGAGCAAGTTTGATCTCTAATTTGCCATTGAAACCATCGTCGCTATAAAGCATGCTGCCTCCTTCTCC
>JBCAWW010000741.1:0-3480 GCA_038534415.1 Bacteroidota bacterium
CACCCCATCTTGATTGAGATTGATAATACCATGGATCTCATATCGCCCAGCCGTAAGGAGGATTGCCCCGCGAATGCCATTGATGTCTTTGGGCAGCTGCATGGCTAGATCTATGGCATTTTGGATGTGAGCTGTGTTGTCTCCTGCAATGGGAGCAAGCGTAAACTCATTAAGGACAGTGGGGATTTCTACCCCTCCCCCCATATAACCAGCATGGCTAAAGTCTGGGATCACATTGCCTGCGGTGTCGCGAACATAAGTTAAGGCACCGTTTGCATCGGGATAAACGATCTGAGAGTTCCATTGCGCTTGCAACTGGGTGCAAGGCATGGAGCAAAGCAGATAGAAGGCAGCAAGATATAGTTTGAGTCGAGTCATTATCTAATTATCCATTTTACAAATCCCGTCTGTCCATTGGCAGAAAGCTGGATCGAATACATGCCTGCTTCAAGTCCTTGATTAGGGATTTGATAACGATTAGTTCCTATTTGTCCCTGAACTTGATCTTGATACACAAGTCTTCCTTGTATGTCATAAACCCTTAATTGATAGTTAGCCAAGGCAGCACTTTCAAAGTCAAGGCTTACGGTTTCAAAATCAGTACTTGGATTAGGGTATAATTTAATACTCCCTGAGGCAAAAGTCTCTTCAATACTTACTGTTTCTACACAAAGGGAATTTTGAGTAGCATCTGGCTTGGACCCAATCGAGACATAGTCAAAGTAAAATTCATTTCCGGCAAAGTTTGCATCTTCACGATCAAGGTAAAACCAGAAGTCTCGCATATCAGTGGAGTCAAAACCCATATAATCCGCGCCATTGAAGGTATAGGTCAATTCGGTCCATTGGGTAAGGTCGCCTGGTACCATTTGTTCGACTATGGCGGTGCGTTCTCCGGAGGAGCCACTACCCGCTCTCAACACCATGCCTAAGCTGACTGGAGCAGCAGAACGAACTCGGGTATAAAAACGCATTTGACCTGATATATCCGTAATATCGTTGCCAAAATCATCACTAGGGTTAATGACCAATGGGCGGAAAGCTGGATGAGGATCGCCAATCGGATCACTTACGGCTACTGACAATTGGCTACAAGCAGTATCGATTATTTGCGTTAACTGAGCCGCGCCAGAACCTCCAATCACCCCTTCTAAGGTGTCTGCCCAATGCAGTATGTATGGAAACTCGAAGGGCGGAAATAGCGAGCAATCCGAATCATCGGCTGGATCTGGGCGTTCGCCAATGGCGAAATAATCAAAATAAAACTCATTGCCAGCAAAATTATCGGTACCCCGATCCAAATAGAGCCAAAGATCTCTCAAATCAGTCGAGTCGAAACCTCCAATCGAACTTGCGTCTAAACTAAAGCTTACCTCAGTCCAACTGAGTGTATCTCCGGGGATCATCACCTCCTGCAAATTGGAGCGGAAGGCCGAAGAGCCATCACCTGAGCGAGCGATATAGCCCAACATCACGGTATCCTTGGAGCGTACTCTCAGATGTATTTGGGTGCTATTGCTCAGATCAACAATGTCATTGCCCATACTATCAAGCGGATTGACGATGAGCGGACTAAAGGCCCCTAATGGGTTGTTGGCAGGGTCAGACACCGCAATACTCAATTGACTACAAACACTATCTATAGTCTGCGTCAGCGTACTACTGCCACTCCCACTAAATAAAGAGTCGTTTTGAGCCCAGTGAAAAGTATATTGGACCCCTTGTGTGGTATCTGTCGGCGTGGTCATAGTATCAGTAATACAAGTTGAATTCAAACTAGTATCGGGCGTACCACCGATACTGAAATAGTCAAAATAAAACTCATTACCGGCAAAATTATCTGTTCCGCGGTCGAGGTACACCCAAACATCTCTTAAGTCTGTGGAGTCGAAGCCCCCCAGATTACTCGTATCGACATTGAAGGTAACATTTGTCCAAGCAGCCGTATCACCGGGGATCAGTTGTTGTTGTAAATCTGAGCGAAAAGCAGCACTACCATCACCTGATCGCAGCAAAAATCCCAGCGTCACAGAGTCGCGGCTACGTGCCCGGAAATGAAAATTCATATTACCAGATAGATCGATGAGCTCCGCACCTGCTGTATCTTTTGGATTGATAATGATAGGGCTGAAAGCACTTAAAGGTGCATTGGCAGTGTCAGCTACCGCGAGCGCAATCTCGCTACAAGCCACATTGATGGTCTGATTGAGAGTAGCTCCCCCACTACCACTAAAGATAGGATCATTGGCATCAGCCCAATGGAGGCTATATAATAAGTCATTTTGGGGCATTGGAGGCATAGAATCTAGGCAGCTAGAGTTATTAGCCGGATCAGAAGCTGCCCCAATACTCATATAATCGATGGAGAAATCATTACCCGCAAAATTACTGTCTCCGCGGTCGAGATAAATCCAGATGTCTCTAAAATCGAGTGAATCAAAGCCCGATACATTGCCCGCGTTAAAGTCAAAGAAAAGATCTGTCCAGATATTCCCTCCGGGAACGCTCAGTTCTATCCGATCGCTACGCTCAGCACTCGTACCGCCTCCCGATCGCAACAATAGGGCTAGTCGAACAGTTTCAGCGCTTTTTACCCGTGCATAGACCCCTAAATTGTTGGAGAGATCGATAATCTCGTTGCCGAGGCTGTCTTGAGGGTTTAGGGTATAAGCATTAAAAGCAGGCAAAGGAGCATTTGCGGTATCAGTTACTTGAATATTGAGCAGGCTACAAGCACTATCAATATCAAAGGTAGAGACGGTACCAGCTGTACCTGAGGTCAAAATAGGATCGCTATTGCTAGCCCAATGCATCTCATACAGCGCTCCACTAGCCATAGGCATCGAAGCCATACAAGTAGAGTTATTAGCGGGATCAGGAGTAGTCCCGATAGTTACATAATCGAAGGAGAAATCATTGCCCGCAAAATTACTGTCTCCGCGGTCGAGATAAATCCAAATGTCTTTAAAATCGAGTGAATCAAAGCCCGCTATATTACTGGCATTAAAGTCAAAGAAAAGATCCGTCCAGACATTCCCTCCGGGAACGCTCAACTCTATCCGATTGCTACGTTCGGAACTCGCGCCTCCTCCAGAGCGGAGTAAAAGCGCCAAACGAACAGTATCAGCGCTCCTGACTCTTGCGTAAACGCCTAGATTGTTAGAGAGATCTATGATATCATTGCCCTGACTGTCTTTAGGGTCGAGGGTGTAAGCGTTAAAGGCTGGTAGGGGTGCGTTAGCGGTATCAGTAACTTGAAGGTTGAGAAAGCTACAAGCGCTATCGATATTAAAGGTCGAGACGGTTCCGGCTGTGCCAGTGGTCAATATTGGATCGCCATTGCTGGTCCAATGCATTTCATAGACAGGCCCTTGAGCGAGCAAGCCCAAGTAGCTAAAGCAGGCCAAACTGAGTAGCAAAAATTTAAGTTTGTGTCTTTGGTGTGAGAGTAGAGTAGTATGCATACTTTTAAAATTTGAA
>JBCAWW010000742.1:0-3474 GCA_038534415.1 Bacteroidota bacterium
GTACAGTCGTAGGCTTATTGCTTTTGAGCAGATTAGGTTTGGCATAGCTCAATTTAAATTTGAAGAAAGTGAAGGCGAGAACCCCCAATCCGACTAACTGCCATAAGAGCATTCCCCATCCTATCTCAGGAGATATAGGGATTAATTGCGTATTGCGCTCTGTTACGGACCAAAATTCGATGGTTTTGGTCAGGCCGATTCCTCCGGTTGGATCAATCAATCCAGCCACAATAGGATTATCAATCCCTGTAGCAGCTTGAGATGCGATCGAGAAAAGCACCAATAGCATGATTGCATTGAGATAAATGAGCAATTCGTTGCGCGTAAGCGATACTAAGGCAAAGAAGATTGAACCAGCTAAGATGGTATAGGGAATTACCGAAATCAGATAAGGCCATAGGTAATGCATCAAGTTGAATGGACCTAGTTTCGGAGATTCTTCAAAAGGCCAATGCATCATAATCCCGATGCCGATTGCGACAAATAAGAGTAATATGATGACGATCACCAATGAACCTAAATATCTCCCCAAGAGATAATTGAATTTGGTAATCGGCTTGGTGAAATAAATGGAGTGTGCATTATGCTTAAAATCCCGAAAAACAGGAACCGCCATATAAGCAGCGATCACAAATGTGCCGATCGCTTGTGCAACACCCGAAATGAGGATATGTAAATTCACCGGAGAGTTAGCAAAGTTTTGTCCTCCACCGGTAATTATTTGCGACTGTTCAACTCCCAGAGCGCCAGCGGAAATAGCTCCATACAGTATACCCGTAAGCAATAAGACTGCAGCGTATACATAAAAGGAAGGCCGCTTGAGTCTATAACGAATTTCGAAAAGAAATATATCTTTCAACATAGGGATCAGGCTTGTGTGAGAGAGGCTTCTTTTTCGAGTGTACGGGCAAAATAGACATCTTCCAGGCTAGCCGCACTAGCTTCAAACTCGGGACTTGGCTTATGAGGATGATATACTCTAACGACAATTTTGCCAGCAAAATGCCGGAAGGAAATCACATTCCAATCTGCCTGAAATCGTTTCAGCTGAGACTTTTCGATGGTGGTAGTCCATATTTTGCCATCTTCTTTTTTCATCAGCTCAAGCGGAACGCCTGCCTCAATGACTTCGCCTCGGTAGAGGATGGCCATATTTTCGCAGAGATCACTGACATCTTCTACGATGTGAGTAGAAAGGATAATGATGATATTTTCTCCAATCTCAGCGAGCAGATTGTGAAAGCGGTGTCTTTCGGCCGGATCGAGGCCAGCGGTGGGTTCGTCTACAATGACCAATTTGGGATTGCCCAATAGCGCCTGCGCAATACCAAATCGCTGACGCATCCCCCCCGAAAAGCCGCCCACTTTGCGACGTCGCACCTCGTATAGATTGGTCTGCTCCAGAAGGGCGGTAACTGTTTCTTTTCTTTCTGCACGATTGTGGATGCCTTTGAGGCGAGCAAAGTGATCTAACATTTCCTCTGCATTGACATCTGGGTAGACCCCAAAGGATTGCGGGAGGTAGCCTAATATTTTTCGTAGTTCATCCTTTTGATTGAGTAAATCTAAGCCCTCCATTTCGGCACTGCCTTCATCGGCGTCTTGCAAAGTAGCAAGGGTCCGCATCAAGGTTGACTTACCCGCACCATTGGGGCCGAGAAGACCAAACATGCCATTAGAGATATCCAGATCAACATTTTTTAACGCCTGAGTTCCATTAGGATAAGTCTTGGAAAGGCCGCGTATCGTTAGTTGCATATAATAAAAAGCTAGAGCTTAATTGATTCAAGATATAGGATTAGTTGCAGGCAGGCAACAGTTTATTACAGTTGCTCCTGCACTTTATTTATATTTGCCCCCCAAAAGACAATCCCCGACTATGCCTCAACTTTCGCAAAGAGCACATGACATTCCCGCTTCCCCGATCCGCAAGTTGGTACCCTTTGCAGATCAGGCCAAGGCGCGTGGCACCCAAGTATATCATCTCAACATTGGTCAGCCAGATATTGAGACGCCGCCGATCTGGTTTAAAGCGATCCAAAATGCAGACACCAAGATTTTGGCCTACAGCCATTCGGCCGGGATCTTAGCGTTGCGCGAAGCGATCAGCCAATACTACGCTGGCCTAGGCCATGACCTCAGTACGGATGAAATCTTGGTATCGACCGGAGCTTCTGAAGCCCTGAACTTTGTCTTTGCCGCGACGATGAACCCCGGCGATGAGGTGATCATCCCGGAGCCATTTTATGCCAACTACAATAGCTTTTCGATCTTTTCCAATGTCAAGGTCGTGCCGATCACGACTCGGATCGAAGATGATTTTGCCTTGCCGCCCATCGAAGCCTTCGAAGCCTTGATCACGGAACGTACGCGTGCCATCTTGATTTGTAATCCGGGCAATCCTACGGGTGTCATTTATCCACAAGAGTCGTTAGAGAAGCTCAAAGAAATTGTGCAAAAGCATGATTTGTACCTCATCTCGGACGAAGTATACCGCGAATTTGCCTACGACGGAAAGACGCATCAATCTGTCTTAGGGTTGAAAGGCATTGAAGAAAATGTGATCGTTACGGATTCGGTTTCTAAGCGATTTTCGGCCTGTGGAGCCAGGATCGGCTGCGTGGTGAGTCGCAATGAAGGGGTGATGAATAGCGTCCTCAAATTGGCCCAAGCTCGCCTCTCCCCTCCTACCCTCGGCCAGATTGGGGCCGAAGCCGTTTATCACCTACCTGCCTCCTTTTACGAGCAAGTACGAGCCGAATATGCGCAGCGGAGAGATATGCTCAAAGCTTCGCTAAACGCTATCCCAGGGGTGCATTGCCCAGAAGTAGATGGTGCATTTTATGCGATGGTGAGATTACCTATCGACGATAGTGAGCGCTTTTGTCGCTGGATGCTCGAGGAATTTAGCTTTGAAGGAGCCACCACGATGATGGCGCCTGGTTCAGGCTTTTATGCTTCTGCAGGGAAGGGCAAGGACGAAGTCCGTATTGCCTATGTGCTCAATGGCCAAGCCCTCCAAAAGGCGATGCAGTGCCTAGCCGAAGGCCTGAAAGTCTATCCTGGCAGGACGAATTAACTGTTTGAAGTGTTGAGGTGTTGCATGATGGCTCTTGTCAATTACAGCCGCACATAAGAAAATACTGGCCGTGGGACGCAATGCAGGATCTTTGCATTTTCACCGCTTCGCGGAACGCTTATCCAATGTTTGAATGGCTGGGGAAGCAACAACCAGCCTAGGGGCTGGAGCGAGGAGCTTAGAACAAGGTCATAACTCGTAGACCATCTTAGGTGCAGAACGTATTTCTATTCTCCAATTTCTTTAAGCACTGCTTGGTATAATTCAGGATTTATTCGAAATCCAATCTCGAAGGTTAGCTTATCGAGTAAAGGTTTGATCTCTTGCAAAAGTCCACCCTCTTTCGCTTCAATCAAAACCCCAAGTAAACCAGTAATTAAAACGCCATGTTCTTG
>JBCAWW010000743.1:0-3473 GCA_038534415.1 Bacteroidota bacterium
CCCTTCTTGCTTTTGATATTCGGTTGGATCACAGCCTGTCGGCACGAGTGAATATCAAAAGCAAGAAGGGGAAATAGCAGGCCAACTCAATTTCCCTTATCATGGAATGTGTAGATACTTAAAGTTTGCTAAGATGAATAAAGACGAGTCCCCATTTGAGAGATGAGCGTTCCGCGAAGCGGCCCCAAAAAAAGAAAGCCCTCAAAGCAAAAATCTAACAGTAGAACGGGGGGAAATCAAAGAACGAGAAATGAATAGGGCGTTTATTTCATCATCTTGCGCGCCTTTTTGGCGTGGATGCTTGGTTTTGATTCAAAAGGGGCGCTTTCACTGCCGATTTACCGTGTTTTTACGCTGTTGATCCTTCGCTGGGCTGTATAGCTTGGGACCCTATCGGTAAGCCATGCCTCTACCCCTAAAGGAATCAAGATGAAACGACTACTCAAATGGATCATGATCGGCCTAGCTAGCCTTATGACATTCACTTTATTAGCCACTGGACTGATTTATGCACTATCCAATCGTGCCATGAATCAACAATATGATTACCCACTCACTGATTTTAAAGTAGTGTCGGATAGCAATCTTGTGGTCGAAGGGGCTCGCCTTGCCAAAGTACATGGCTGCTCCAACGGATGCCATGGCGATGGTGGCAAAGGTAGGCAATGGCTCAATCTACCCGGCATCAAGGTTACGACTCCCAATCTGCCTAAGATTTTCAATACTTATAGTGATGCACAACTCGAGCGTAGCATCAGAGGCGGGGTCAAAGCCGACGGGACGAGTGCGCTCATGATGCCTTCACCAACATATTATTATCTCACCGACTATGATCTGAGTGCCTTGATCGCCTATTTTCGGAGTTTGGCGCCAGAAGCAGCTGTCGGCCCGGAAGCGGCTTTCAGCTTTGGGATGGACATTCGATATCGGATGAGCACTGGAGACTATCGATTTGTTGCTGATATCATCTCCCAGCAAGGTCCACGACAAAGTGAAGTTGATACGACTAATTTGCTTCAGTTTGGGCATTATCTCGCGGAGACATCATGCGGCGGCTGTCATGGTGCCGATTTTATGGGCTCGAGCATCGGGAGTGGACCTACGCCCAGTCTCAAAGTCGTTGCTGCCTATAGTGAAGCTGAGTTTGATCGCTTTCTTACGACTGGTATCGCCAAAGGCGAACGCGAAACTCGCATGTCCAAAATCGCGCTTAAGAGTTTTAGTCATCTGACCGCCAACGAACTTGATGCGCTCTACGCTTATTTCTCGGACTTTGCCAAGGCGCCTCTTGAGATCAGTGAGTATACTCACTAAGCCCCCCAAAAAAACTAATTAGCGCTTACTCAAATACTTTTGCTGTAATCCCGTATTTTACCGCTGCGCGGAACGCTCAATTTTGCGTAGCTTGAAGTTTCAATAGTTGAAACTATGCCTAGTCGTCGTCTTGCTGCCATTATGTTTGCTGATATCGTGGGTTATACCGCCATGATGCAGCGCAATGAGCAAGAAGGGCTCGCCAAAGTGCGTCGTTTTAGCGAGGTGATCGAGTTGGAGGTACAAGCCAAAGAAGGGGAAGTACTACAATTTATGGGAGATGGCTTTCGGCCTTTTACTATCTTGAGCGATCTTTAAAAGAAAAAGAACTGGGAATATTGTTTTTCCGAAACAACGAATTTCTGGAACCTCTACGTAGTGATCCTCGTTATCAAGCTATCTTCAATCAATATTTCCCCCATCTGTCCTCTCCTGATCAAAAATGACTGATTATAGCCCTGAACTCCAATATAGCTTTAGCCGCAGCGGCGGCAAAGGGGGGCAAAATGTCAATAAAGTGGAGACTAAGGTGCTCTTGAAATTTGATCTAGCCGCCTCAAGGCTGATGCCCGATTGGCAAAAAAACATCATCCGCGAAAAACTCAGTAACTACATCAATCAAGAAGATATCCTCCAACTCAGTTGTGAGGAAACCCGCTCCCAACTCAAAAACAAAGAGATCGTAACGGCACGATTTCATCAGCTTGTCCAAACCGCCCTCATACCCGTCAAGCCTCGCAAAAAACGCCGCGTTCCGCGCAGCGTGAAAGAAAAAAGACTCAAGGACAAAAAGCACAAAAGCGAGAAAAAGCAAAACCGTCGCAAGGATTGGTTTTGATCGTAGGCGGGAGTTAATCAGCTGTGTTTTTAAGCCTCCCTGTCTCTTCCTTTAAAAAGGCTACGGGTTGTACACATCTTCTACACAGAGTGAAATACTTTGAAACATACAGGTACAAGTATTTGATTTTCAAAAACTTATCATGTCATCCTGGAAATGCGCCGAAACAAGGTGCAGGCGGATTATCCGGGATCTTTAGGAAAGATCGGGAAGCTGTAGAGATCCCGGATAACCGCTTTCCGCACTGCTCCAAGCAATTTCCGGGATGAGGTTTTCCGAAATTTCCATCTGGCGAAATACTTATGTACAAGCCGTAGGATTTCAATCCCAATAACTATCGGGAAAGTGGGGGTGGTTGAGATGACTATCTAACGACATTTGCTTGAATAGCCTCAAAATAGCGTTTGGCGACGACCTGTGCCCCTGCTTGGCTGTAATGCACCTCATCGGCCATATAGGCATCCTGCCAGTCTTGGGCCATATTGATAACGATGACTTTGGAAGGGGAACTGGTTTGGGGATCAACTAAGTCAAGAATCTGCTGATTGAATTGCTCAAACGTACTTTGCAGGTCTGCCGTCATAAAATCGGATCTCCCGGGCGCAATTTGCTCTACAAAAATGATCACACTGTCATTGCGCGCCTGCAAAGCGCTAATGATTTGCTTCATATTGTCAATCACGCTCGCCACCTCTAAGCCCCCATCGACTAGGTCATTGCCACCGATCCCGAGTAGGGCGACATCTGCTTCCTTTTCTAGCTTGAGACTTTGCAGGGTTTTGATGATATCGCCAGTCATCGCACCACCGCTTCCTTCATGCTCTTTGTCAAAGCATTTTCCATCTACTTCTGCATATGGATAATCATCTTCCCGAGAGCCGACAAAATCCGTTTCCCAGGCGTTTTGGGTCAATAACTTCCACAGCTCATAGCGATAACTATCAAAGTCTGGCGTAGCGCCCTCCACTCTCGAATCACCGAGCGGCAAGATCCTAATGGCTGTATCTGCAGTAGTTTGTGGCGTACAATTCTCTTCCCGACAGCTCAGAGTAGTGATGACAAAAATGGCTAGTAAAAGGCTTTTAATACGATTTTTCATCTTAAGGAAATTAAGTGTTTCACCTTTACAATCAGCAAACTGGGGTGGACCCTACCTTTGGTTTGGGGACGGTATATTGTGAGAGAGAAAATCGTTCTGCGAAGCAGGCCACAAAAGACATAGACAGCAGATAAAATTACTCTCTATAGGGCCATATTTATGGCAGTAAGATTTTCTGATTTATGCTTATCTTTGATTGATCAAATGACAGCCCCAATCAAA